>CAVIVH010000052.1:0-3916 GCA_963646185.1 bacterium
GCCAACTGGTATGGAATGTTCCTGCACGAGAGCCAGTATCTGGAGCCTGTGATGCCCGACATCGAGGCCATGCTGACCAGCAGCCAGAGGAATGTCAACGGCACCGTGACCCTGGAGCTCCGTCCGCTGAGCTTCTCCACAGTGGGAGTGGACACTCCCGACGATCTTGTGAAGAACAAGCTCGGAGAATATGGCGAAGGCGCCAAGGGATGGACCTCGGAGGACGCCAAGGGCTTCATCAAGGTGCTGAGCACCCCGCTGCGCGCCTACTATCTCGCACATCCTGACGAAATACGCTAGCCCCATGGTGAGAGTCGGAATACTGGGAGCTGCCGGATACACCGGAGGAGAGCTCATCCGTCTGCTGGTGAACCACCCGGAGGCGGAGATAGTCTTCGCCGCCAGCGAATCTAACGCCGGTGTGCCGGTGTGCGATGTCCATGAGGGTCTCGTCGGAGACACCGACCTGATCTTCAGCGCCGACATGCCCTTCGACAAGGTGGATGTGGTGTTCTTCTGCTTCGGCCACGGCAAGAGCGAGGCCTTCCTGAAGGAGCACCCCATCCCGGAAAGGGTGAAGATAATAGACCTGGCGCAGGACTTCCGCATAGCCGCCCCCTCCCATGACTTCATCTATGGTCTGCCGGAGCTGAACAGGGAGAAGATCCGCGGCTGCAGCCATCTGGCCAACCCCGGATGCTTCGCTACCTGCATCCAGCTGGGCCTTCTGCCCCTGGCGAAGGCCGGACTGCTGAAGAACGACGTGAGCGTGAACGCCATCACCGGAAGCACCGGTGCCGGACAGAAACCCTCCGCCACCACCCATTTCAGCTGGAGAAGCGGCAATATGAGCATCTATAAGGTGTTCTCCCACCAGCATCTGCATGAAATCCGGCAGTCACTGACCTCTCTTCAGGGCGAACTGCCCTGCAGCATAGACTTCATCCCCTACAGGGGCGACTTCGCCAGAGGCATCTTCTGCACCAGCGTGGTCCGCTTCGAGGGCGAAGAGGGCACCCCGTCCAATCCGGACGCAGAGACTCTCGCCGGGATGTACTCCGACTTCTACTCCGGCTCCGCCTTCACGCTCTACACGGACAGGAGCCTGGACCTGAAGCAGGTGACCGGGACCAACAAGGGCCTGGTGCACATAGACAAATTCGGAAACAAGGCGGTGATCAGCAGCGTCATAGACAATCTGCTCAAGGGAGCCGCAGGACAGGCCGTCCAGAACATGAACCTTATGTTCTCCCTCCCGGAGGACGAGGGTCTCAGGCTCAAGGCGACCGCTTTTTAAAGACAAAGACAAATGAATCTGTTCGACGTATATTCCCTTTTTGACGTGGTGCCCGAGAGAGCCGAGGGCTGCCGCGTCTGGGACAGGGACGGGACCGAATATCTGGACCTCTACGGCGGCCACGCCGTGATCTCCATAGGACACAGCCATCCGCATTATATCGAGGCCATCACGGAGCAGCTCCACAAGATAGCCTTCTATTCCAACAGCGTCATCAACCCGCTTCAGGAGGAACTCGCCGCAAAGCTAGGGGAGTTCTGCGGCTATCCCGACTACTCCCTCTTCCTCGACAACTCGGGGGCGGAGTCCAACGAGAACGCCATGAAGCTCGCCTCCTTCCACACCGGAAAGGACAGGATAGTGGCTTTCCGCCACAGCTTCCACGGACGCACGTCCGGAGCGGTGGCAGTGACCGACAACCCCGCCATAGTCTCGCCCTTCAACGCCTCGCACAAGGTCACCTTCTGCGACCTTGAGGACGTTGCCGCAGTGGAGCAGGCCCTCAGGGGCGGCGATGTGGCCGGCGTGATGATCGAGGGCATCCAGGGCTGCGGAGGCATCAACATCCCTTCGGACGGGTTCATGAAGGAGCTTGAGAGACTATGCCGCCACTACGGCGCGGTGCTGATTCTGGACGAGGTGCAGAGCGGCTGCGGCAGGACGGGAAAATATTTCGCCCACCAGTGGAACGGCATACGCCCGGGCATAATCACCATGGCCAAGGGCATAGCCAACGGCTTCCCCTGCGGCGGAATCCTGATCTCTCCCGACTTCCAGGCCAAGAAAGGCATGCTCGGAACCACTTTCGGAGGAAACTATCTGGCAATGGCCGGAGCGCTGGCCGTGCTGGACGTGATGAAGGAAGAGCATCTAATCGAGAACGCCCTCAATGTGGGCGAATATCTCAAGGCCAACATCCCCGCATCCCCGAAGATCAGGGAGGTGAGAGGAAAGGGCCTCATGCTCGGAATCGAGTTCAACGAGGACGTGGCGCCCATAAGGAAGGAGCTTCTCTATGACAGGCACATCTTCACCGGCGTGGCCGGCAAGAGGATGGTCCGCCTTCTGGCCCCGCTGTGCCTGAAGACGGAACAGGCCGCGGTCTTCACAAACGCGTTAAAAGAAATACTTGACAAATGAGACAATTTTTCCACGTATCTGACATAGGCGACCTCCACAAAGCCCTGGAAGAGGCAAAGGAGGTCAAGGCCAATCCATTCGCATGGAAGAAGCTGGGACAGGACAAGACCATAATGCTGGTCTTCTTCAACAACAGCCTCCGCACCAGGCTGAGCAGCCAGAAGGCGGCCCTGAACCTGGGCATGAACCCCATAGTGCTCAATATCGGACAGGAGAGCTGGAAGCTCGAGACCGAGATGGGCGTGGTCATGGACGGAGACAAGTCGGAGCATCTCAGGGAGGCCATCCCCGTGATCGGCAGCTACTGCGACATCATCGGCATACGCTCCTTCGCCGGCCTCACCGACAGGGAGTATGACTATCAGGAGACTGTCCTGCGCCAGTTCCAGGAGTATAGCGGACGTCCCGTGATCAGCCTCGAATCGGCCACCGTGCATCCCTGCCAGGCCTTCGCCGACCTCATCACGATTGAGGAATACAAGAAGAAAAAACGCCCCAAGGTGGTGCTCTCGTGGGCTCCCCACCCGAAGTCCCTCCCCCAGGCAGTGCCCAACTCGTTCGCCGAATGGATGAGGGCCGCCGATGTGGATTTCGTGGTGACGCATCCTCACGGATATGAGCTCGACCCCGCCTTCGTCGGCGACGCCGAAGTGGAATATGACCAGATGAAGGCCTTCGAGGGCGCGGATTTCATCTATGCCAAGAACTGGAGCTGCCCTGGAGTGACCAATCCCGCGGACTATGGCAAGATCCTCAGCAAGGACATGAGCTGGACCGTGGACAAAAAACATATGGACGTGACCGACAACGCCTTCTTCATGCACTGCCTTCCTGTGAGAAGGAACATGATTGTGTCTGACGAGGTGATCGACGCTCCCACAAGTCTGGTGATTCCGGAAGCCGCCAACAGAGCGGTGTCAGCCCAGGTGGTAATGAAGAGAATGCTGGAATCGCTGTAGGAAGATGGAGAAAGTCAATATAATAAAAGTAGGCGGGAAGATAGTGGAAGACTCTCTTCCCGCCTTTCTGGACACTTTCGTCAAGGTTCAGGGCCCCAAGGTGCTGGTCCACGGCGGCGGACGCACCGCCACCGCGATGGCCGCGAAGCTGGGCATAGAGACGAAAATGGTCGGAGGACGGAGAATCACCGACAAGCCCATGCTCGACGTGGTGACCATGGTCTATGGCGGTCTGGTGAACAAGAACATAGTCGCCTCCCTCCAGGAGCGCGGAGTGAATGCCATAGGCCTCACCGGCGCGGACATGAACCTGATGCTCAGCGACAAGCGTCCTGTCGGAGATGTGGACTACGGCTATGTGGGAGACGTGCGCAAGGTCAATGCGGCCGCGCTGGCGTCTTTCATCGAAGGCGGGGCCGTGCCGGTGCTCGCGCCCCTCACCCATGACGGCAGGGGCCACATCCTGAACACCAATGCGGACACCATAGCCGCAGAGGCCGCGAAGGCACTCGCCTCCATG
>CAVIVH010000052.1:3926-8048 GCA_963646185.1 bacterium
GCCTCCATGTTCCAGGTCACCCTGACCTATTGCTTCGAGATGCCCGGCGTCCTTTCCGACCCGGAAAACCCCGAGTCCGTGATTCCCGAAATCACTCCCGAAAGATTCAAGGCGCTCGTGGCTGACGGAACGGTGTCCGGCGGTATGATCCCGAAGTTGGAGAACGCCATCGCCGCGCTGCGCGCAGGCGTGGACAGGGTGGTAATCACAAGCCCCGGCAATCCGGAAGGCGGCACCATAATAACTCTCTGACGCAATGGACAATAAATATCTGGAACTGCTCAAGAGCCTCATCGCGGTCCCTTCCTTCAGCAGGGAGGAGGAGGCTGCGGCCGACATCCTCGAGGACTGGATGAAGTCTCAGGGGATTCCGGTGAACCGCCTCGGAAACAACCTGTGGACGGCGTCCGAGAAGCCCGGGGACAAGCCGACCATGCTGCTCAACGCCCATCTGGACACGGTGAAACCCTCTGCGGGATACACCAGAGACCCCTTCACCCCTGTGCTTGAGGACGGCAGGCTCTATGGCCTAGGCAGCAACGACGACGGCGGCTCGCTCATAGCCCTGCTGGCCGCATATCTCGAACTCATAAAGAAGCCGCAGCCCTACAGGCTGGTGTTCAGCGCGACGGCCGAGGAGGAAGTCAGCGGCCGCGGCGGACTGGACATGCTGCTGCCCGAGCTGGGCAGGATCGACCTCGGAATCATCGGCGAACCCACCGGAATGGAGATGGCCGTGGCAGAGAGAGGCCTGATGGTCCTGGACTGCGTGTCGCTCGGCAAAAGCGGCCATGCCGCCAGGGATGAGGGCAGAAACGCGATTTATGAGGCCCTGAGCGACCTGGAATGGTTCCACAACTACCGTTTCGAGAAGAGGTCGGAGTTCCTGGGCCAGGTGAAGATGAGCGTGACCCAGATCAATGCCGGAACCCAGCACAACGTGATTCCGGACAAGTGCACTTTCGTGGTGGACGTCCGCCCCAACGGCATGTACACCAATCTGGAAGTGCTCCAGATAATAAAGAATGCGGTCAAGTGCCAGGTCAAGGAGAGGTCCACGAGAATCAACAGCTCCTGCATAGACCTTGAGCATCCCGTGGTCAGGAGAGGCAGGGAGCTGGGTCTCGGCACCTTCGGCTCCCCGACCACCAGCAACCAGGCGCTGGTCTCCTTCCCCACGGTCAAGATAGGCCCCGGAGACTCCGCGCGCTCGCATTCCGCCGACGAATACATAATGCCCTCCGAAATCGAAGAGGGACTGGACATTTACCTCCGTCTGCTCGACGGACTGAAAATAGACTAGACAATGGCAGAGAACAAACTGTGGGACAAGGGATTCAAGGTCGATGAGAAGATCGACCGCTTCACGGTCGGAAAAGACCGCGAGATGGACCGTTTCCTCGCTCCCTACGACATAATGGGCACTATGGCCCACATAACCATGCTCTCCGAAGTGGGGCTGCTGCCGGAGGAGGATCTCCGCAAGCTGCTCCCCGAGATGAAGAAGCTCTACCGCAGCGCCCTCAAGGGTGAGCTGCAGATCGAGGACGGGGTGGAGGACATCCACTCCCAGGTGGAACTCATGCTCACCAGGGCTCTGGGCGACACCGGAAAGAAGGTCCACACGGGCCGCTCCCGCAACGACCAGGTGATGGTGGACGTGAAGCTCTTCATCCGCGCCGAGATAGAGAAGACGGTGCGCAAGGCGCGCGCCCTCTTCGACGAGCTCCAGAAGAAGAGCGAGGCCTACAAGGACGTGATAATCCCGGGCTACACCCATCTGCAGGTGGCGATGCCCTCTTCGTTCGGGCTCTGGTTCGGGGCCTATGCGGAGAGCCTCACCGACGACATGCTCATGATGAGGGCCGCATGGGACATAAGCAACCAGAATCCTCTCGGAGCGGCCGCCGGCTACGGGTCTTCGGCGCCCCTGAACAGGACCAGGACCACTGAGCTGCTGGGCTTCGACGACCTGGACTACAATTCGGTCTATGCCCAGATGGGCCGCGGAAAGACCGAGCGCGCTGTGGCCTTCGCCTATGCCTCGATGGCCGAGACTCTCGGAAGGCTGGCCATGGACTGCTGCCTCTACACGAGCCAGAACTTCGGCTTCATCCATCTGCCGGACTCTCTCACCACCGGTTCCAGCATAATGCCGCACAAGAAGAACCCGGACGTGTTCGAGCTCATCAGAGCCCACTGCAACAAGATTCAGGGCGTGCCCGGCACCATAAGATACATCACCGGGAACCTGCCCTCGGGCTATTTCAGGGACATGCAGATAATCAAGGAGGTGTTCTTCCCGCTGTTCGCCGAGATGGACGACTGTCTGGACATAGCCGCCTATGCCGTGGAGAACATGGAGGTGAAGAAGGACATCATGAAGGACCCGAAATATGCCCTGGCCTACACTGTCGAGGAGGTCAACGACCTCGTGAAGAACGGAGTGCCCTTCAGGGACGCCTACCGGAAGGTGGGCGCGGAGGTGCAGAACGGCACCTTCGAGTACCACGGCACCCTTCACCACACGCATGAGGGCTCCATCGGAAACCTGTGCAACGACAGGATAAAGGACAAGATGGACCGCATAATGGGCGGGTTCACCTTTGACAGGGTCCATGCCGCCGTCGAAAAGCTTACGGAAGAATAATGAAGAAAACACCGAAATTCGTGACGGCCGATGAGGCCGTGCAGGCCGTACAGAGCCACGACCACATACATCTCGGGAGCATAGCGAGCGTCCCGTTCGCGCTGGTGGAGGCACTGGTGCGCAGAGCCGAGGCCGGAGAGGTTTCCGACCTGCATTTCCACCACTTCCACACCGAAGGGCCCGCTCCCTATTCGGACCCCCGCTTCGAGGGCATATTCTTCGAGCAGGGCTTTTTCGTGGCCGCCAATGTCAGGGCCAACGTCAATGCGGGCTATGCCGACTATCTCCCAGTGCACTTGAGCGAGTCCGGAGAACTCTACCGCAGGGGCGCCATAAAGCTGGGCGCGGCCATGGTGCAGATTACCGAGCCTGACGAGAACGGAATGGTGTCGCTGGGCACTTCCGTGGACTGCTCGATAGCGGCCATAGAGACCGCCAGGACCGTGATCGGAGTGGTGAACCCCAATGTTCCCTTCGCCTACGGAGACCTCGTCCCCATAGACCGTTTCGACTATCTGGTCCGCGACGACAGGCCCCTCATCGAAAAGCCCTATATGGAGCCCACCGAGCAGGAAATCCAGATCGGCCGCATAGTCTCGGAGATAATCCCCGACGGCGCCTGCCTCCAGATGGGCATAGGATCGCTGCCCAACGCCGTCGCAAGCCAGCTCGGCAACCACAGGAACCTGGGCATACACACCGAAATGTTCGCCGACGGAGTGCTTGAGCTCTATCACAAGGGTGTGATCACGGGCTCGGAGAAAAAGCTCGACCGCGGGAAAATCGCGGCTTCCTTTCTGCTCGGTTCGAAAAAAGTTTATAACTTTATAGACCGGAATCCTGATGTCGTGATGAAAGACATCAAGTATATTAACAATCCTCTGAATATCGCGCAGAATCCCAATACTGTAGCCGTCAATTCAGCGACGGAGGTTGATCTCACCGGCCAGATCTGCGCCGATTCGATCGGCACGAGAATCTATTCCGGGACGGGAGGGCAGCTCGATTTCGTGAGGGGCTCCGTCATGTCCGAGGGAGGAAAGTCAATCACCGCCTTCGCATCCAGGACAAAGAAGGGAGCGACCAAGATCGTGCCCACCCTCAGGGAGGGGGCCGGCGTGGTCACCCCGCGCGCCGATGCGCACATCTTCGTCACGGAATATGGCTGGGCGGACCTCACGGGAAGGTCGCTTCAGGAGAGGGCGAAGCTGCTCATCTCCATAGCCCATCCCGATGACAGAGAGGCTCTGGACCGGGCCGCATTCGAGAGATTCGGCCCGCATTATCACAATTTCACCATTTAGAATCATGCGAAACGTAACCTTAGTCCTCAGCGACGGAACAAAGTTCCACGGCAAGTCTTTCGGCTATGAAAGGCCGGCCGCGGGAGAAGTCGTCTTCAACACCGCGATGGTCGGCTACCCCGAGAGCCTCACCGACCCGTCCTACGCCGGACAGCTCATGGTGCTCAC
>CAVIVH010000053.1:0-5065 GCA_963646185.1 bacterium
CTGGTGACCGCCGTGGATTCGGTCTATTTCTGGAAGGACCCGCGCGCGTGTTTCAGGGAAATCGCCAGGGTGCTCAGGCCGGGCGGAATGTTCGTGATAGTACTCGCCTGCGACACCCCGGACCCCAACAACGACGTGAACTGGTCCAACCTGATCGACGGCATGAAAATCCGTCCCGCCGCTGAACTGCGTGATATTCTTATGGATAGCGGATTCCCGGAAGTGGAGGTCCACAGAAAGGGACGCTCCTATGTGACGATGCTGGCCAAAAGGCAGTAAAAGCCCTGCCCCGCGCGTTTGCAAACAAGGCTTTTTTGGCTTATCTTTGTGGATGATTGCGTTTTTGCGCGCATGGTTTTAAGTGATTTGCTGCGCGATAACTTAGATTTTTATAGACACGTAATGACAAGAACTCTCAGATTCATATGCCTGGCCGTCGCGGCTCTCGGCATGTTCTCATGTTCTGTTCCGAAGCTCTCCTATTTCCAGGGAACCGAAGACGGTGAAGTAATGGACTTGACCCACAATGAATATGTCAGACTGAAGTCGGAAGACAAGATCTCCATACTGGTCAACAGCAAGACCCCGGAGCTCGCGCTGCTGTTCAACCTCCCCGTCTATTCCAAGGGAGTCAACAGCACCGGAGCGGTGACCACCGGATATTCGGTGTCGTCCTATACCGTGGACAAGAACGGTGACATAGACTTCCCCGTGGTGGGCAAGGTCAGCGTGGCCGGTCTCACCCGCGAAGAAGTCGCCGACAGGATCAAGAACGAGCTCAGGACCCGGAACCTCCTGAACGACGCCGTGGTGACGGTGGAGTTCATCAACATGAACTTCTCGATACTCGGCGAAGTCAGCAAGCCCGGACGCTACAGCATAGACAAGGACAACGTGACCCTGATGCAGGCCATAGGCATGGCCGGCGACCTGACCATCAACGGCCGCCGCGAGAACGTGCTGGTGCAGAGGATGGACAACGGCAAGCTGGTCAACTACAGAGTGGACCTCAGGGACCTCGACAATCTGGTGAGTTCTCCGGCCTACAACATCCAGCAGGACGACGTGATTTATATCACCCCCAACGACAGGAAGATGAGGGAATCCACGGTCAACGGCAACAACATCGTGTCCACATCCTTCTGGATTTCGATTTCATCCCTTCTGGTCACGGCAACGAACCTGATAGTAAACATCGCCAACAAGTAAAGAGACATGGAAGAGCAGTTCAACAACCCCAACATAAACGTCAACGACGAGAATCAGGAAGAGGAACTGAACATTATAGAGCTCCTTTCCGTCTGCCTGGCCAGATGGAAATGGTTCGCGATATCGGTTTTCATCTGCCTCTGCATAGGCGGACTCCACATCCTGAGGTCGGTCCCGACCTATACCCGCTCCTCGTCCCTTCTGATCAAGGACGACAAGAGAGGCGGCGGAATATCCAACGACGTGAGCGACGCGTTCGCCAGCATGGGACTCAGTTCCGCCAGAAACAACGTGAACAACGAGCTATACACCATAAGCTCGCCGGCCATGGTGCTCAGCGTGGTGAAGAGGCTCAATCTGGACATCAACTACCGCACCAACGGCTTCTTCCGCGACACCCTGAAATATGGCACGTCACTGCCGGTGAAGGTGACCCTCCCGGACATCATGGACACGGAAGGCGCATCCTTCGTGCTGGAATATGACAACGGCGGAGACTACACGGTGACCAAGCTGATTACCCGCAAGCATAAGAAGGAATACGCCAGGGAGACCTATGCCGGACATTTCGGCGACACTCTCTCGACCCCTCTGGGACGTCTGACCGTCTCCCCCACCGCATATTTCAATCCGGAGAAGGAACCGCTCAGACTCCTGGTATCCAGGTCCCCGCTCAACGCCGCCAGCGCTTCCTACACCAAGCGCCTCACCGTGGAGCTGATGGACAAGCTGGCCTCCGTGCTGGAGCTCGGAATCACAGACGCCTCCATCCAGAGGGCCGAGGACTTCCTGAACACCCTGGTGGAGGTCTATAACGAGAGCTGGGTCAAGGACAAGAACGAGATAACCGTCGCCACCTCCGAGTTCATCAACGCCCGCCTGGCCGTGATCGAGCAGGAGCTGGGCTCCGTGGACGAGAACATATCCTCCTATAAGTCCGCCAACATGATTCCCGACATCACCGCCGCCACCAGGATGTATATGGAGCAGGCGTCCGAGGCCGAGGTCAACATAGTGGAGCTCAACAACCAGGCCTATATGGCCAAGTATATAAAGGAGTATCTGATGAACTCCGAGACCCGCGACAAGGTCCTCCCGATGAACGTGGGCATAAAGAGCGAGAACCTCACCAAGCAGATCGGCGACTATAACACCAAGCTCCTGGAGAGGAACAAGATGGCCGCGAACAGCAGCGAGACCAACCCTCTGGTCGTGGACGCCGATGTGGCCCTTAAGAGCATGCGCTCGGCCATAAGCACAGCCATAGACAATGAGCTGGTGGCCCTGAACGAGCAGATCAGCAGCCAGCGCAACTATGGCGGCAAGGCCCGCAACCAGATATCTTCCAACCCGGACCAGGCCAAGTACCTGATCAGCGTGGAGCGTCAGCAGAAGGTGAAGGAGGCCCTTTATCTCTACCTCCTGCAGAAGCGCGAGGAGAACCAGCTGTCGCAGGCCTTCTCGGCCTATAACAGCAGGGTCATCACTCCTCCCAACGGCACCGAGTATCCCTCTGCGCCCAGGAAGAAAATCATAATCCTGCTCGCCCTGATGATGGGCCTGGCGATCCCCTTCGGAATCATCTATCTGCAGCAGACTCTCAACACCACCATACGCGGACGCAAGGACATCGAGGGCAAGCTCTCGCTGCCTTTCCTCGGGGAGATTCCCCAGTATGTCAAGCCCGACGAGAAGAAGGCCTTCCTGGACATCAACGGCCGCAGGAACAAGCTCAACGCCAAGAACGGCATCGTGGTGTCCGTGAAGAACAGCCGCGACTACATCAACGAGGCGTTCCGCGTGCTCCGCACCAAGCTGTCCCTGACTGCCAACAAGGGCAATGTGGCCGTCATCACGTCCTACAACCCCGGCAGCGGAAAGTCCTTCATCATCAACAACCTGGCAGCCACCATCGCTATCCGCAAGAAGAGAATCCTGCTTATCGACTGCGACCTGCGAAAGGGTTCCACCTCGCAGTATTATGAGAGCCCCCGCCAGGGACTGAGCAACTATCTGGCAGGCGGCATCGACGACATCAACGACATCATAATCAAGGTGGACGGCTATGACAACTTCTATGTGCTGCCGTCCGGTCCCATACCTCCGAACCCGGCCGAGCTGGTGGCTGAGGACATTTTCTCCGAGCTGATCGGGAAGTTCAAGACCCAGTATGACTATGTATTCATCGACTGCCCTCCTGTGGACATCGTCGCCGACACGTCCATCATCGACAAGGTGGCCGACACCACTCTGTTCGTGATCAGGGCCGGTCTGTTCGAGAGGAGCATGCTGAAGAATCTGGAGGCCGACTACAGGTCTGGCAGGTTCGTCAACATGAAGCTTATCCTGAACGGCACCGACATCGCCACCGGAGGCGGATATGGACACCGCTACGGCCGCAGTTATGGCTATGGCTATGGCTACGGGTACGGCTACGGCTATGGTTACGGCTATGGCTACGGCGACAAGGAATCCAGGAAGAACAACAAGGAGCAGAAATAACCGCTCCGCCCAGATACCGGATGAGGATGACTGAAAGCTCTTTCAGTCATCCTTTTTTTGTGCCCCTGGCCAGTATCCGGCTGGCTGCTCCGGGACCTGTGGCCGCCCGTGGCCGCCCGTGGCCGCATGAACGGGGTGGGAGACCGCCGCAAAGCATGCAAAAAGGCGGTCCTCAGACCGCTCGGCGGTGCGGGCATTTTGCCGCTGGCGAAGCCAGTTAGGCAAGATGCGGGAGCAAGGAGCCGCAGGGGGCGTTACGGGGGCGGAGCCCCCGTCAACAAGGGGTGAGCGAAGCGAAGCTCTCCGGAGCAGCCCGGCCCGGATACGCTGAAGGTTATGAACTGAAAAAGGGGGCTGACGATTGTCAGTCCCCTTTTTCGTATCAGTCCCTAAGCACTAGCGGGCCTTGAAGTATTCGATGTCCCCGGGCTTGAAGTTCTCGATATAGGAAGCGTGTCCTGCGACCTCCTCGGCGGCCATGCGCACATAGACATTGGCGCTCTTGCCGAAAAGATCCTCACTGCGGCTTGCATCGCGGATGATGAGCAGCGACAGGAGAATGTCTCCGGTCATGTTGAACAGCCTGCGGCCCAGGAAATCATGGGCGGCCTGATTGTCAAACGCCTTCACTGTCTCGACCGCGGTCTTATAGGTCTCGAACATCCCGCGCACACGGTCCTGCAGAGGCTTCATGGAAGCGGACACCTCCTCGCCGAGCATCTCCTCGAAGATGGAAGAATAGGTACCGTTGGTGATATAGCGGATTGCAGCCACCACCTGCAGCTGAGTGGTTCCCTCATAGATGGAGAATATGCGGGCGTCGCGGAGCAGCCTCTGGCACTTGTATTCCATGATGAAGCCCGAACCTCCGTGCACGGAAACGGCATCATAGGCGCTCTGATTGGCATATTCCGAATTCATGCCCTTTCCGATGGGAGTGAACGCGTCGGCAAGCTTGGCATAGCGCTTCTGCTCGGCCCTCTCCTCCGGAGTGAGCTTGCGCTCCCTCTGGATATCCTCAAGAGTCTTATAGATGTCCACATAGCGGGACGTCTCATAGAGAAGGCTGCGTCCGGCGTCGAGCCTGGCCTTGATCCTGGAGAGCATATCATACACTGCAGGGAAATCTATGATCTTGGTGCTGAACTGAGCCCTTTCCTTGGCATAGGCCAGAGCCTCGTTGTAGGCCTCCTGCTCCAGACCCACCGATTGGGCCGATATTCCGAGCCTGGCGCCGTTCATCAGGGCCATGACATATTTGATGAGTCCCAGACGGGGGCTGCCGCAGATCTCGGCCTTCGCGTTCTTATAGGTGAGCTCGCAGGTCGGCGAGCCGTGGATTCCGAGCTTATGC
>CAVIVH010000053.1:5075-8022 GCA_963646185.1 bacterium
GTCATAGATAAACATTGAGAGACCGCGGCCGTCGCGGGTGCCTTCCTCGGAACGGGCCAGCACGAGATGCACGTCGGAGTCGCCGTTGGTGATGAAGCGCTTCACGCCGTTCAGCCTCCAGCAGCCCTCCTTCTCGTCATATGTAGCCTTGAGCATGACCCTCTGAAGGTCGGAACCGGCATCGGGCTCGGTGAGGTCCATGGACATGGTCTCGCCCTTGCAGATGCGCGGGATATACTTGGCCCTCTGCTCGTCGCTTCCGAACTCATAGAGAGTGTCTATGCAACTCTGCAGCGACCACACGTTCTGGAAGCTGGAATCGGCGGCGGAGATGACCTCGGACAACATGGAGAACACCACCATGGGGACGTTCAGTCCGCCGTAGCGGCGGGGCATGTCCACTCCCCACAGGCCTGCCTTGGTCGCGGCCTCGAGGTTCTCATAGGTCTTGGAGGCATATATCATCCTGCCGTTCTCGAGATGCGGGCCCTCGAGGTCCACGCTCTCGGAATTGGGGGCTATCGTGTCGGCAGCCACTCCTCCGGCAATCCTGAGAAGCCTGTCATAGTTTTCCAGGGCGTCCTCATAATCGACGGGAGCGTCCTCGTACTTGGAACTTTCGCTGTAGCCGCGCTCCTTGAGCTCGACTATCCTCTTCATGAGAGGATGGTCCAGATAGAACTTGAGTTCCGGATGATCGCTATAATAGTTCGCCATGGTTTACTTGTTGTTTTGCTTGTAATACTTGATGAGTTTCGGCACGACCTCCTCCACGGAGCCGACGATCACATAGTCTGCGATCTTGTTGATGGGGGCGTCGGGGTCGGTGTTGATGGAGATGATGATTCCGGAATCCTGCATGCCGGCGATGTGCTGAATCTGGCCCGAGATGCCGCAGGCGATATAGACCTTCGGATGGACGGTCAGACCGGTCTGGCGGTCATGGTCCACCCAGCCGGCGTCAACGGCGGCCCTGGATGCGCCCACTTCTCCGTGGAGCTCCCTGGCCAGCTGGAAAAGCAGGTCGAAGTTCTCCTTGGAGCCCACTCCGTAACCTCCGGCGACCACAATCGGAGCGCCCTTGAGGTTGTTCTTGGCCTGCTCCACATGCCTGTCGATCACCTTCACGACATAGTCGCATTCGGGGACATATTCAGACACGGCGGGATACACGGCCTCGCCCTTGTAGTTTTCGTCCAGGACGGCCCTCTTCATCACGCCCTCGCGGACGGTGGCCATCTGCGGACGGTGGTCCGGGTTCACGATGGTGGCGACTATGTTGCCGCCGAACGCGGGACGGATCTGATAGAGCAGATTGTCATAGTGCTTTCCGGCCTTGGGGTCGTCATAGCTTCCGATCTCAAGCTCGGTGCAGTCGGCGGTGAGGCCGCTGGTGAGCGAGGAAGAGACGCGGGGACCCAGGTCGCGGCCTATCACGGTGGCACCCAGGAGGGCTATCTGAGGTTTTTCTTCAGTGAAGAGCCTGACTATGATGTCAGTATGCGGCGCGGACGTGTAGGGGAAAAGTCCCGGGGCGTCGAACACGAAGAGCTTGTCCACTCCGTAGGGGAAAATCTGGCTTTCGACCTTGCCCTTTATCCCGGTTCCCACAGCCACGGCATGCAGCTGCACTCCGAGCCTGTCGGCAAGGGAACGCCCCTTGGTCAGGAGCTCCTGAGACACTTCGGCGACTTTCGTGCCTTCTATCTCGCAATATACTATTACATTATTCATAGGGCCAGAGTTTATCCAATTATTTTTTCATCCAGAAGCTCCTTCACGAGACCCTCCAGATCGGAATCCGACGAGGTGAGCTTCCTGCTCTCCTTCGCCTGGAACACAATGTTGCGGACCGATTTGACCTTGGTGGGCGAACCGGCGAGGCCGCACTGCGAAGGGTCACCGTCGATGTCGGCCACAGTCCACTGAATGAGGTTGAGATAGGGACGCTGGTCATAGAGCCAGGCATATCTGTCGCCCTCGACGCGCTCGGACGGGCAGGTAGCCCTCTTGTACTTCATGGTCAGCCTTCCGTTGGCCGGGCGGCAGGGAGCGGCGCTGCCGTTCACCGTCACCACGCAGGGCATGGGGGCGACGACGGTCTCCACTCCACCGTCTATGCGGCGGCGGACAGTGAGCTTTCCGTCCTCGCATTTTTCGATTTCTTCGGCATATGTCACCTGGTTGAGGCCGAGCTTCTGGGCGACCTGGGGACCCACCTGAGCGGTGTCACCGTCGATGGCCTGGCGGCCTCCGATGACTATGTCCACTCCGCCGATTTTCTTTATGGCTGTCGAGAGGGCATAGGAAGTGGCGAGGGTGTCGGCTCCGGCAAACAGGCGGTCGGTGAGAAGCCATCCGGTGTCAGCGCCCCTGTAGAGGCCTTCGCGGATGATTTCTCCGGCCCTGGGCGGGCCCATCGTGAGTATGCCCACGGAGGATCCGGGGTTCTGTTCCTTAAGGCGGAGAGCCTGCTCCAGCGCATTCATATCCTCCGGGTTGAAAATGGCGGGAAGAGCCGCGCGGTTGACGGTGCCTTCGGCGGTCATCGCGTCCTTTCCCACATTTCTCGTGTCCGGAACCTGCTTGGCAAGCACAACGATTTTCAGTTTCATATTCTAATTTTTTAGCAGTAGATGCGGGAAATCCAATCCCGCACAATCGCACAAAGATAATGATTTTTCAAAAAAAGGGCTACGGCATTCAGCGGTAATTCACTACCCTGTAGCGCCTGCCCCCCTTCTTCTTCAGCTCCGCGATTTTTCCGCCTGCGGGACGGTCCACAATCAGACCCAGCTTCATGTCTGGGAAATCTGTGAGCATGTCCCAGTCGCCGTTGCTGTCGCCGGCCACGATTGCCGGACCATGTCCGCCGTGGCCGGGCATTATGCGCGACCTTATGAGCTCGGCCTTGCCCGGGCCATAGGTCACCGGATAGCCGGGAAGG
>CAVIVH010000054.1:0-739 GCA_963646185.1 bacterium
GAACAGGTTTTTGATGCTCCCCACGAGACTCATGATCTTCTCGCCCTCCACGGTCTCGGAGAGTATGGAGCCCATGACGAAGGCGCCCAGAGCCGAGGAGAAGCCCACCGCATTGGCTATCATGACCATGCCGAAACACATTCCCACACTGATTATGAGCAGAATCTCGTCGTTCATGTATTTCTTGGCCTTCTGCAGCAGGGTGGGAATCACGTCTATGCCCACGAGGAACCACAGGATAATGAAGAATATCAGCTTGCCTATTCCCTTGAGCAGCTCCAGTCCGGAGAAGCTGTTGGACACGGCCATGGTGGAGAGTATCACCATGAGCAATATGGCTATGAGGTCCTGCACCACGAGGGTGCCGAACACGGTGGGCGCATACGGGGCCTTTTTCAGGTTCAGGTCGTCATAGGCCTTGATGACTATGGCTGTGGAGGACATCGACAGCATACCGCCGAGGAAGATGCTTTCCATCGTGGACCATCCCATGGCCTGGGCCAGCATTATGCCCAGGGCCATCATTCCCAGGAACTGGCATCCGGCCATGATCAGCGCGGTGCTGCCGACCTTGAGCAGCTTCTTGAAGCTGAACTCCAGGCCGAGGCCGAAGAGCAGGAATATGATTCCCAGCTCGGACCACTGGCTCACCGATTCGGCGCTGCTGATTCCGGGGAAGAAGGACACGTTGGGGCCGACCAGGAAGCCGGCCACTATATAGCCGAGGACCAGGGGCTGT
>CAVIVH010000054.1:749-4053 GCA_963646185.1 bacterium
TTCATGCGAGATGATTAAGAAGCCTTTTTCGGAGCTATTTGGACAAAGTTAGCGTAAAGTTGTCTTTGGTGTGTCAGGTTTTTTTGTTTTCCGAAAAATTCTTCATACCTTTACGCCCGGATTTGAAAAAATCCCCGAAACCGGGGGATTTCGCCGCCGGAGGCTTTCCGGCAGACGTACCGAAAACAGGGGCGTAGCTCAGTCGGTTTAGAGCGCTTCAGTCACATTGAAGAGGTCATCGGTTCGAGCCCGATCGTCCCTACTGCCAGAAGGATGACTAAGAAATCAGTCATCCTTTTTTTGTCATCCGGCATCCGTCTCCGGACATCTCCTCCGGAGACATTCGAACAAAAAAAGACGGCCGATAATCTCTTATCGGTCGTCTTTGCTGTCGATATGTGTCAGGTCCGGACTACTTGGAGAGTTTGGCGAGGCAGGCCTCGACATCCTTCTCGATCCTCTCGGCGGTGTAGTCCGTCTTGGTGAACTTCTCGCCGGTGATGTGCTCATAGAGCTCGATGTAGCGGTCGGTGATGCTGGAGACCACTTCGGGGGTCATCTCGGGAACCTTCTGTCCCTCCTGTCCCTGGAAACCGTTGGCCATGAGCCACTCTCTGACAAACTCCTTGGAAAGCTGCTTCTGCTTCTCGCCCTTTGCAAGCCTTTCGGCATAGCCCTCGGCATAGAAATATCTGGAAGAGTCGGGAGTGTGAATCTCGTCCATGAGGGTGATCTGTCCGTCCTTCTTTCCGAACTCATACTTGGTATCCACAAGGATGAGCCCCTGCCTGGCGGCTATCTCCGTGCCTCTCTGGAACAGGGCGCGGGTGTATTTCTCAAGCTGCTCGTAGTCCTCGCGGGAAACGAGACCGGAAGCGATGATGTCTTCCTTGGAGATGTCCTCGTCGTGACCCTCGGAAGCCTTGGTGGTGGGGGTAATGATGGGCTCGGGGAACTTCTGGTTCTCCACCATTCCGTCGGGCATCTTCACTCCGCAGATTTCCCTCTTGCCGGCCTTGTACTCTCTCCAGGCATGTCCGGAAAGATAGCCTCTGATGACCATCTCCACCTTGAACGGATCGCACTTGTAGCCGACCGTCACCATGGGATCGGGGACTGCGACCTTCCAGTTGGGAAGAATGTCTGCGGTGGCGTCAAGGAACTTGGCGGCTATCTGGTTGAGCACCTGTCCCTTGTAGGGAATTCCTTCGGGAAGGACCACGTCGAATGCGGAGATTCTGTCCGACACGACCATCACAAGGTACTTGCCCTCGTCATAGACGTCGCGCACCTTTCCGACATATTTCCCTTGCTGACCGGGAAAATGAAAATCTGTCTTTACAATCGCTTTCATATTTTAGGCTTTTATGTTTGTGCCGTTTTTTGGACGGACAAATTTACGAAATTCATTCGTCAGACAATAATAAAATAGTATATTTGCGCGGAAGACAAGTGCGGAATTAGCTCAGTTGGTAGAGCGTTGGCTTCCCAAGCCGAAGGTCGCGGGTCCGAGCCCCGTATTCCGCTCCACACGACCCCGCGCCTCCGACGCGGGATTATTCTTATTTATATGAACCACTTATTCAAACTGGCATTGATGGCCGCGGCCGCGGTCACAATCGCGTCCTGCTCCGGCGGCAAGTATGAGACCGTTGCGGGAGACCCCATGGGGACAAAAATCTACACCCTGGACAACGGACTGAAAGTCTATATGTCCGTAAACAAAGAGATTCCCAGGATTCAGGCGGATATCGCCGTGAGGGTCGGCGGAAAGAACGACCCTTCGGACAACACCGGACTGGCCCACTATCTCGAGCACATCATGTTCAAGGGCACGCCCAGTTTCGGCACCACCGACTTCGAGACCGAAAAGCCCATGCTGGACGAGATCCAGAGGCTCTATGACGTTTACCGCACGAAGACCGACGAGGCCGAGAGGGACTCCATCTATCACCTCATCGACTCCGTGAGCTATGCCGCTTCGAAGATTGCCATCGCCAATGAATATGACAAGCTCATGTCGCTCGTCGGCTCGCAGGGCTCCAACGCCTACACCTCCAACGACGTGACCTGCTACGTGGAGAACATCCCCTCCAACCAGATCGAGAACTGGGCCAAAGTCCAGGCCGACAGGTTCAAGAACATGGTGGTCAGAGGATTCCACACGGAGCTCGAGGCTGTCTATGAGGAGTATAACATGGGACTCACGAGCGACACCGAGAAGGCTCTGCTCGCTATCGACTCCGTCCAGTTCGCCCGCCATCCCTACGGAACCCAGAGCGTCATCGGAACCCAGAACCATCTGAAGAATCCCGACATCACCGCCATTCTCCGCCAGAAGGAGCTCTATTATGTTCCCAACAACTGCGCGATCTGCGTGGCCGGAGACTTCGACCCCGACGAGATGGTGGCCATAATCGAGAAATATTTCGGCGACTGGAAGGCCACCGAGTCCGTCCCCGAAGTGGAGATAAAGGACGAGGCCCCCATCACCAGCCCCGTCGAGAAGAATGTCTATGGCAATGACGCCGAGTTCGTGCTCATGTCATGGAGATATCCCGGCTCGAAGTTCGAGAACAGCGAGGTGTCCGACATCGTGAGCTCTATCCTCTACAACGGAATGGCCGGTCTGCTGGACATCGACCTGAACCAGAAACAGGCTGCCCTCGGAGTCTATGCCGAGAACTACAACAGGACCGACCACGGCGAGCTCCTCATCGAGGGACTTCCCCAGGACGGCCAGAGCCTCGAAGAGGTCAGAGACCTCATCCTGACCGAGGTGGCCAAGCTCAGGAACGGCGAATTCGACGAGGACCTGGTGTCCGCGGCCATAAGCAACTACAAGCTTGCCGAGATGCAGAAGCTCGAGAGCAACAGCAGCAGGGCCAGCGCATTCGTGAACTCCTTCATAGCCAAGCATGACTGGTCATATGACGTGCACCGTCTCGAGAGAATCGAGGCCCTCACCAAGGACGACATCGTGGCATGGGCCAACGAATATCTCGGCGCCGACAGCTATGTCGCCGCATTCAAGCACATAGGCACGGATCCTTCCATCCACAAGATCAAGGCTCCGAAGATCACTCCCATCGAGACCAACCGCGACAAGGAAAGCGACTTCCTCAAGGAATTCAAGCTTGCCGAGGTCGCTCCCATAGAGCCTGTCTTCGTCGATTATGACAAGGACATGTCCAAGTTTGAGGACAGAGGCATGGAAGTTCTCTACAAGAAGAACACCGTCAATGACATATCCCAGATCGCGCTGAAGTTCAACAGGGGCCTTGCCGACAATCCCAAGCTCGAG
>CAVIVH010000054.1:4154-7983 GCA_963646185.1 bacterium
CTCGGAACTCCCGAGCGCAGCGCCGAGGACATCGCCAAGGAGATGTATTCCCTCGCATGCAGCTACGGCATGAGCGTGACCGACAATGAGCTCACCGTCACGGTGGCCGGTCTGGACGAGAACATAGGAAAGGCTCTCGCCATCGTCGAGGACCTCATCCTCAACGCCCAGGGCGACGAGGCCGTGCTCGCATCCCTCAAGGAGGACCTTCTCAAGCAGAGGAGCGACAACAAGCTGAACATGGACGCCTGCTATTCCGCTCTTGAGAAATATATCAACTACGGTCCGAACTATGTCAAGAAGGTCAATCTGAGCAACCGGGGCCTTTCCGCCGCAACTTCGGACGAGCTTCTCGGCTCCGTGAAGATGCTGCTCAACACTTGCGCCCACACCATTCTGTACTATGGACCCGAGAGCGAGGAAGATGTCAAGAGCCTCCTCGCCGACAATCACAAGGTGGCCGACAGCCCCGTGCAGCTGGCCAAGAACATAAGTCCCAGAATGGTCACGGAGACTCCGCAGACCTATATCGTGAACTATGACGCCCGTCAGTTCAACTATGTCCAGTATTCCGACCGCGGAGAAAAGTATGATCCCGCCGAGGATGCCAAACTGACCCTCTTCAACGAATATTTCGGAGCCGGCATGAACACGATCGTGTTCCAGGAGATGAGAGAGTCCAGGGCTCTGGCCTACAGCGCCAGGGCACGCCTGACCTTCCCCGCCGACGAATTCGACGACTATACGTTCTATGCCTATATCGGTTCTCAGAACGACAAGCTCGCGAAGGCCGTGACCGCATTTGACGAAATCATCAACGACATGCCTCAGGTGGACAAGAACTTCGACATAGCCAAGGCTTCCCTCGACTCGAAGCTCCGCACCACCAGGGTTACCGGCGCCGCAGTGCTCTCAAGCTATCTTGCAGCCCGCGAACTGGGCATCTCGGAGCCCAGGGAGAAAGGCATCTTCGAGAACCTCGGAGCGCTCACCATGGACGACCTCGTGAAGACTCAGGAGAAGTGGATCAAGGGCAGAACCTACACCTATGGCATCGTGGGTGACACCAGAGACCTTGACATGAACTTCCTCAAGTCTCTCGGACCCGTCAAGGTCCTTTCCCTCGAAGAAGTTTTCGGCTACTAGTCCGGACCTGACACATATCGACAGAAGCGCCGCCGAGAAATCAGCGGCGCTTCTTTGTATCTATTCCATCTCGTAATCGGTGATGTTCTTGAGGCCGGGGATGCCGTAGTAGGCCTCGACGACATCGCCCTTGAGGAACACGCGCCGGCCCTCGTTGTCCGGGTTGTCCACGAGATTGAGCAGATCCCTCATGTCTCCGCGCTTGAGCTCGACCGAAAGGCACCGGGCCTTGTCGGTCTCGGAAGTCTTCGCGGCTATGACCAGATTGGTCGATGAAGGGAACGGCGCTTCGAACACCGGATGGTTGGTGGACTTGAACGCCCCGACTATGTATCCGCGCACCCATACGCCCTCCGATCCGGCCATTTCCCGCGCCTGGCTCACCTCCACGGCCGATTCGCTGTCGCCGCCGTCCTGCGAGTCATCGCCTATGGTGAGGTCCGCCCCGGTCCATGTCCTGGAAGTATCCACGGAGACCGTTATCTTCCCCGAACCGCCTTCGCTCCCATACGGAGCGGCAATCTTTACGCTGAGTATCTCCCTGGACTCCAGGCTTCTGGTGAGCAGATTCTCAGTCTCGCCGGAATTGTCCATGGTCAAGGACACCGTGCCCGGATTGAAATAGGCTATGCGCTTCTCGGTGTGGGAATACATCAGCTTCCCGTCGGAAGACTTCAGGAAAAGAATCCCGTCGGGATAGGCATCCAGGAAATCCGAGCCCATGCGCAGCCTCACGCCGGAATTGATCTGGGTGCACAGGAGCACCACGTCCTTTCTTCCTCCGGACGGAACGATGACGCTCTGGTCGTCCCCGAAGACCGGAGCCGAGAACTCCGGCTTTTTGAAAGTCCGGCTCCTGACGGATATGTCATATGTACCGGGATCCACCGCCAGGTCCTCGGGGATGTCCCCGAAACGGCCGTCGAAGACCGACTCTCCCCCGCCGCCCTTCACGCTTATAAGGAAATCGTCCCGGTCCGGAAGCTCCAGATCGGACTTTGTGGGGAGCGACGACTTGTCGAAACGGATGGACAGTGTCCCCTTTTCTTCCCCCGCTCCAAAATTCTCGCACGATAGCGAGACGGCGGCCGCCAGGCACATGGCCGCGGCCGTTCCGATTCTTTTACTCAATGAAATGCCCATCGCTTTTTTTCGGCGAATATAGCCTCGCGCCGGATGCGGGAGGTAAGCATTTCCGTAATGTTGGGCTGCCGAGAGGTAAAAGTTTTTCCTTACCGGTCAGAAAATATTTCAACCGGGGCGCTAGGCCATCCTGATCTTGGCATATTTGAGAAGAAGGATCTTCTCGCCATAGTCGTCGAAATCAATGCGGGCCTTGAGGTCGGCCGGAGATCCGCTAATCTCCAGTATGGTCCCGAAACCGAAGCGGTTGTGCTCTATGCGCATGTCCTTCCTGAGCGAAAGTATGGACACGGGGACGAAATCTTCGTCGGAATGGCGCAGCCCGGGAGCGGAAGGCCGGGCCGCAGGACGGGCATCGGCCCCGGAATTCTGACGGGACGCATAGCGGGAAGAAACGGCATCGCTTCCGGAGTCCGGCCGGAAAGGATGTCGGGAACCGCCTGCGGAGCCGCCGCGGAAGCCGCCTGCGGAACCGGAGCGGAAAGAACCGCCCGCAGAGCCGGGACGGAAAGTCCTGCCGCCGGACGCATAGTCGGAAGAACCGGACGCGAATCCGTTTCCGAACCGCCCGAAGGCGCCGGAGCACAGGCCCGAATCCTCCGGACCGGCCAGAGGCTCAGCCAGATAGCCCGGATCTATCTCCCTTACGAAACGGCTCACCGGATATTCCTTTGTCTGGCCGTTCCTCATGCGCGAGGAGCAATAGCAGATTGTCACCACGGTCTTGGCCCTGGTGATGGCCACATAAAACAGACGGCGCTCCTCCTCTATGTCAGAGGGCGACGAAGTCATGCTCTCGGAAGGGAAAAGTCCGTCTTCCATGCCGGCGACATAGACATAGGGGAATTCCAGGCCCTTGGCCGCATGGACCGTCATCAGGGCCACCTTGTTGTCGCCGTCCTCCTCGGAGCCGTCCGTGCTGTCCACCGCGCTGAGCAGCGACACGTCCTCGAGATAGTCCCCGAGAGTCACCACGGGCAGATCCTCCTCCCTTATCTGGTCCACGTCGGAGACCTTGCCCTCGGACATAAGGTCCTCGACATAGTCGTTCTTTCTCTTCTCCACGAACTCGCTGACGCTGTTCATGAGCTCCTCCACGTTGCCGGCGCGGGACATGCTCTCCACAGAATTCTCCATCTTGAAGGACGCATAGAGCCCGCAGTCATCGGAAAGCTCAGTGGCCACGGCAAAAGCGTCGGAGGTCCCGAGCGCGGCATTCGCCTTGAGAATCATGGAGCAAAACTCCCTGAGCTTCTTCACCGCGGCAGGTTTAAGTCCATATGCCTCAAGCCCTTCCATAGACACAGCCCCGAGCATGGGAACCCCTTTGTCGAGAGCGGCGGCGGCCAGCGCATTCACAGTGGTCTCGCCTATCCCCCTGGCCGGAGTGTTCACCACGCGGCGGAAGGACTCATTGTCCCCGGGATTGACGGCCAGCTTGAAATAGGCCATCATGTCCTTTATCTCGGCCCTGTCGAAGAACGAGTTTCCGGAATATATCCTGTAGGGCACGTTGCGCTTGCGCAGAGCCTCCTCAAGC
>CAVIVH010000055.1:0-2739 GCA_963646185.1 bacterium
CCATCTGGGTGAAGTTCAGTCGTCCTGTATGTGTCAAGATAAGTTCCATGGTCTCGATGAAGAAAGATTGAAAAGATTTGCTTAAATTTGTCTGGCCGGAGAGGGACCTCGAAATCATCTCTCTGAGCTGGGTAAGTGGCTTGATTTTCATTGAGTGTAACCAGTTTTGTTGTAATTACTAAGTTACTGAAAATCAAGCACTTATCCTAATTTTTCAAGCATTATTTTCACCTTTTTTAACACTTTTTTCGGCCTTTATTCTATGCCGTTCGAGATGTGCCGCAAGGCGTCCCGATACGGGCTATTGGTATTGTAAGTATTTGAAATTTATATAATTGCTAAATTTTTAACGAACTATTGTTAACTAAAACACAAACATAATCATGATAAATCCGGAAGCCAAGCGCTGCCTGCAGTGCAAGAAGGCGAGATGCTCGTCCGCCTGCGCGGTCCACACGGACATCCCCGCAGCCATGAACCTGTATCTGGAAGGCAAGACCGAAGAGGCCGCGAAACTGCTCTTCGAGAACAATCCCCTCTCCGCCATAACATGCCAGGTGTGCGACTGGAACAAGATGTGTTTCGGGCACTGCATCCTGAACGTGAAGAAGGTGCCGGTCCACTGGTACTGGATCGAGCAGGAGATTTCCATGAACTATCTCAAGAACGTGCATCTGGAGTGCGCCCCCGACAACGGCAAGAAGGTGTCCATAGTCGGAGCCGGCCCCGCGGGCATAGTGGCGGCCATAGAGCTGCTGCAGAAGGGGTTCAGCGTCACGATGTTCGACGACCACGAGAGAGTGGGCGGAGTGCTACGCTACGGCATCCCGGAGTTCAGGCTCGACAATGCCTATATCGATGAGTATGAGAGGATTCTGAAGGAGGCCCCGGGCTTTAAGTTCAAGGGCAGGGTGAGGATAGGCAAGAACATTCCCCTGAAGGTGATCCGCTCCATCAGCGATGCGGTCCTCATAGCCACCGGCGCCGCGGTGCCCCGCAGGATGAACATTCCCGGCGAGGACAATCCGCATGTGATTCCGGCCCTGACCTATCTCGACAACCCGGACGCCTATGTGCTCGGCAGGAAGGTGATAGTCGTGGGCGGAGGCAATGTGGCCATGGACGCGAGCCGCACGGCCGTCAAGAACGGACATGAGACCTATCTGGTGTACAGGAAGGATTTCGAGAACATGCCTGCGAACACCATCGAGGTGGAGGAAGCCATGAAGGACGGAGTGAAGTTCCGCGTGCTGCAGACTCCCGTGGAGATCAAGACCGTGGAGGGGAAGAACATCGCGGTGATCAAGGACTGCCAGACGGTCGTGAAGCCCGACGGACAGCTGTCCACGGAGATTATCGACGGGACCGAGCGCGAGGAAGAGTTTGACGACATGATCATCTCGGTGAGCGAGACCGTGGACTATGGCATATTCGGGCAGCAGAAGCCTGAGACCGTGGGCGGAAACGGAACTCCGAAGGTGAACGGAATCCAGCAGACGTCCTATTCCGACGTCTTCCTGGCTGGCGACTTCCTGTATGGACCCAAGACGGTGGTCCTGGCCGTGCACAGCGCGAAGATTGCGGTGCAGGGAATTGTAACATATCTGGCTTAGAGAAAGATGGAACTTTATGAATATGCGCGTCCCGACCTGATGGCCGGGGAAAAGCTGCTTTATCTGCACGGTTTCGCCTCCAGCGGGCAGAACGGCACCGTGCGCACCCTGAAGACGCTGCTGCCCGAGACCGAGGTCATCGCCCCGGACATTCCGGTGGACCCGAAGGAGGCCATGGACATGCTCAGGGAGTTGTGCGCCAAGGAGAGCCCGGACCTCATCGTGGGCACCTCGATGGGCGCGATGTATGGCGAGCAGCTGCAGGGAATCAGGAAGATTCTGGTCAATCCGGCTTTTCAGCTGGCCGACACCATACTCAAGAACAACGGGCTCGGGAAGCAGGATTTCCACAGTCCCCGCAAGGACGGAGCCACCTCGTTCCTGGTGAACAAGGCTCTGCTGGAGGAGTACAGGGAATGCAGCTCGCACTGTTTTGAGCACAGTGCCGAGGACGGGGCTCTGGTCTATGGTCTTTTCGGCACCAGGGACAATCTGGTGCACACTTTTGACCTGTTCAGCTCGCATTACCGCAATGCTGTCCGTTTCGACGGGGAGCATTACATGAATGACAGCACGGTGCTGCACAGCGTGCTGCCGATAATCCAGAGGCAGGACGACGCGGCGCAGGGCCGGAGCAGGAAGACGGTGTTCATCAGCATCACTGACACTCTGGCCGAGTCCGGCGAGGACAGGCCGCTTGCGCAGAGGGAGCCCGGGGCGGGCGCCCTGAAGGCTTTCAGGAAACTGTCCGAGGCCTATGAGTGCCGCATTCTGGAGTCGGTTCCCTATAACACGCCCGCCGAGTGGCCTGCAGTGGTGGAATGGGCGGAGAAGCATATGGGGGTGCATGCCTGGGACAGGGTGACCATAAGCCCGCGCAAGGATCTCATCTTCGGGGATTATCTCATCGACGGGCGCGCGGAGGAGAACGGGACGCAGGATTTTATGGGCACGGTTCTAGAGTTCGGCAAGGAGCCCTTCAAATCCTGGGACGAAGTCCTGACCTACTTCGATAGACTCGGTGGTCAGTAAGTGGCGTTCAGCTGTCGCCTCCGGGCCCTGTGGCCGCCCACGGCCTCATGAGCTGGGGGACCGCCGCTTTGCGGCGGTGGAATGAGCGAAGCGA
>CAVIVH010000055.1:2749-7948 GCA_963646185.1 bacterium
AAGCGAAGGTCTCCGGAGACGACAGCTGAACAGCAGAAACAAATTGCAAAAAAAGAGGCGGCCGGGAAACCGGTCGCCTCTGATTATATGCAAGTCACTGCTTATCGCAGTTCCGGGCAGGCTACTTTTCGAGTTCCTTGAGCTGCTTCACCGCACGCTCAATCATGTCCATAGTGCCGCTGCCGTCAGTCACATAGCTCTGCACCATCTCGGCATAATTCACAGCCTCGCTGATCTTGCGATACTTCTCGGCCTCAGCCTTGGTCTTGTTCACGAGAGCATTGAGCTCGGTGAGGTCCTCAGGCTCTGGCAGGTTGCCGGGACGCATATTGTTGATGGCCTCGCTCAGAGAAGAAGTCATCTTGTCCACCTCTTCCTGGCTATAGTTCCTTCCGTTTCCGTTCAGGACCTCATTGCCCTGGTCATAAAGAGCCATAAGCCTCGAGAATCCGTTCGGAGCCCAGGGAGCATAATCCGGGACCTTCACCTTCATCTCATTCCATGCGGACTGAGCGTCACGTCTCTCCCTTGCGATCTGCATCTGCTCGCGCAGAGAAGACTTGTCCACGCCGGCGGCGCTGACCAGATTCTCCATCGCGGTCTCCAGCTCATAGGTCTTGAGATCGATCTCAAGCTGGCTGTCAGAGCTTGCATAAAGGCTTGTGGCGCTGTTCAGGACATCCTTCATGGCAGAATAGCTGTCGGCCGTGTAAGCTGACGAAGCATAATTCTTGGCCTTGGTGATAGAGTGCGAGAGATTGGACTTGTCGGTCCTGCCTGCGGGCTTGAGAGCGCTGATGGCCTTCTCGAGAGCAGCCACCTGACTGTCGGCGGCAGCCTTGTCTAGAGTCTCGGCCTCGCATGCCTTACTGGCCCCGGCGATGCCGGAGGTGAGGGCTGCATAGGACTCGGCAGTGTAGTTCTCGGCGGAGAAGCTTCCGGCCTTGCGGATTTCCTCCTTCAGAGCGGCCTTGTTGGGAGCGCTCGGGTCACCGAGAAGATTGATGCGGAAATATCTGGTGGCATTCTCGTCGGCATAGTAGTCGGGGACGAAAGTGCGGCCGGCCACCGTGAGAGTGTAGAGGTTGCCGTCGGTGCCGCTTGCAGAAGAAGCGCCGCAGAGGGTCACTCCGTCAAGCTCGGAATCCATGTCGAGAGTTGCCTGGCTATAGTCGTTGATGCCGGTAGTGGCCATCACGAGAGGACCATACATGAAGGTGCCCAGCCACATCGGATCCACAGAGTGCTTGCCTTCGAACATGGAGATTTCGGTATCCATCTTGTCCGGACCGAAGTCGATGTGCTTGGTGAAAGGCATGACCACTTCCACGACATCCTTCTTGGACCACTTGCGGGCGGGAATCTCGGCATAGGTGCCGGGCTGATAGGACTTGGCAATGGACTTGCCGTTGAGTTTCACGTCAAAGCCCTCGGTGGCCCAGTAGGGCACGCGGAGCTTGAGAGCGAACTCGCCGCTACCCTCCACGGTGATGGTGGACTTCTCGGCGGGCCAGAGGCAATTCTGCCTCACGCTGACACCCTTGGCGTCCCATGTTGCCACTGAAGGCATATAGAGGGCGATCCACATGGTGTTGTCATTCACGAAATAGGCAGCCTCCTGATACTTCACATGGTTCTCCGCGCCGGTGCCGCCGCAGCAGCTCTCCTGAGGAGTCTGGTTGCCCCAGGGCTTGGAGGAATTCAGACCCACGGAATACTGATAGGTGGTGGCATATTCATGAGCGTTGACGGAACCCACGATCTGGTTGTAGAGGACTCTCTCATAATAGTCCATATAGCGGCCGTCGTCGGGATTGAAGCAGTTCAGGTCCTTGCTGAGCTTGGCAAGGTTATAGGAGCAGCAGGTCTCGTTCATCTCGGACATGGGGAACACGGTGCCGCTGCGCCTGTCGGAATAGGACGCAGTGGTCATTCCCGTCATCTGGGAATAGGGCTGGCGGAACATCTCTCCGATGCCCACTCCGCCCATCGCATAGCGGTAACGTCCCTGGATGAAGTTCCAGAAATTGGAAGCCACATTATAATAGTAGGGATTCTCGTTGAGCCTGTAGCTGCGGAGAGCGCCCACGATCATGGGAATGTGCTGGTTGGCATGACGGGTGCGGATCTCGTCCACGTTCCTGGAAAGGGGATCCATGAAAGCCGGGCTGTCGAAGCAGTTGGCGGCCTCCAGCAGGTGAGCCTTCTCCTCGGGATCGGAGACCATCTCGGAAAGGCGGGAAAGTGACTCGCACATGCCGCCGAGCTCGCCGGCTATGTACATGTTCCACATCTCATAGCGGTTGCCGGGCTTTGCCCTGCGCTCAGCCTGAGTGCCGTCCTCCTTGACATAGGTGCGGTAATGCATGCGGTTCCACACCCACAGGCCCATGTCCTTGGCGATGAGCAGAGCCTTGTCGGCCACCTCCTTGTCATCCACATAGTTGGCGATGTCGATGAGACCTGCCAGCTGCTTGTGGACGGAATAGTAGGGAGCCCAGACCCAGTCCTGGTTGTTATAGGGGGCATATTTCTCGATGAGGACGCAGTGCGCGGCGGGGATGGCGTTGATGTAGCCATAGCCGTAGTTCTTATAGTCCTTCTTATACTCGTCGAAAGCCTCCCAGTTGCCCTTCATGTCCTTGAGGACCTCTTCTGGAGCATAGTCCCTGGCCTCCCAGTAGCGTCCGAGCTCCTCGTGCCAGACAAAAGTCCTTTCCTGGCACTCCCTGAGCTCGTTGACCATGCGGCGGATGTTGGCAAGCAGCTGAGTCTTGATTTCGGGGTCGTCGCATCCGGCATATGCGAAAGCGATGGCGGACATATAGTGTCCGGAGCCATGGCCCTTGAGCTTGGTGGTCGGGGAATCCCAGCCGTCAGCCTCGGGATAGCCCTCCGTGCTCAGGCCATAGGTGTCCCTGTAGTTATAGAGCTGCTGGGCGACGGGCCATTTGAGCATGGTCTCGATCTCCATGTCGCGGTTGGAGGTGAGACGGTTGTCGCCGGTGATCCTCACCTTGTTCAGGGGAAGAGGCTCGGCCACGGGCTTGGCGGAAGGCACGGAAGCCGTTCCGGAAACGATGGTGACCTCGGCGGAGACGGGGTAACCGGAAGTCGTGGTGTTGTCTCCGGTGATGTAACCCTTCACGGTGTACACGGTGCCCACGGGGTTGACGGAAGCCGAGGCCTCGAGGTCTTCCGTGGCTCTTGCGGAGTTCATCCACCTGACGCCGCGGAATTCGGCGCTGCCGTCAGAATAGGTGACCCACAGCCTGTAGGGAAGAGAGGGAGCCGTCCCGGAGGGGGCTGCCACCTTGACCTCTTCGACACTCTTGATGGTCCTCACGCCGGCGCTGAGGCCGACCGAGCACACCAGGGAAGCGGCGACCACGGACAGCATGGCCACCGGCTTTCGAAGTAAGTTGTTCATAGCTTTTATGGTTTGGATATATTTAGTTCAACGGGAATACAATCCGAATTTAACTATATTTGCTTCTCGTAAAGGTACAAAAAAAACACTTTCACACATCATTTTTTCACCTTATTCAAAAAATACCATACAACACCCTACCCCTGCTTCTCATTCTGGCCGTGCTTTGCGGGACCCTGCTCTCGGTCTGCTTCAAGATATTCAGGAAACTGGGGATTGACTCTCTCCAGGGAATTTTCGTCAACTACCTGACAGCCATAGCGGTGAGCCTGTTTCTGAGCGGAGACGGCTTCTCCGGGATGGGCCGCGCGGTGGCCGGAGCGCTTTCCGCCCCCTGGCTTCCGCTCGCAGTGTTCGAAGGCGTGCTCTTCATGGGCGGGATACTGGTCCTGGCCGTCAGCACCCAGAGATCCGGAATAGCCGTGACCAACGTGGCGGCCAGGGCCTCGCTGATACTCCCCGTTGCGGCCAGCTGGGCAGTGTTCCGCGAAGGCCAGCCCAAGTGGGTGCTCATAGCTCTGGTGCTCGTGTCCATGCTCCTCATATTCGGCAACATAGGCAAGGGTGAAAAGCTTTCCTTCCGCAAATCCGGCCTGCCGCTGCTGGTCTTTCTGGTCTATGGTGCCTGCGACTTCTTCCTCAAGGTGCTCAAGAGCCGGCTCGGCGACGGCAGCGAGGGTGACATAATGCTCTTCATCTTCGGGACGGCGGCGCTGTGCTGCCTTGCGGCCTATCTGGCCAGAGGCCGCTTTGCCGAGCATCCGCTGAACTGGAAGGCCCTGCCCGGCGGCATCGCCCTCGGACTTTTCAACTCCTCCTGCACGGCGCTGATGATGAAGGCTCTCGGGCTTATGGACGGAGTGGTGTTCTTCCCCCTCTACAACGTGGGCGTCGTCTGCCTGTCGATACTCATAGGCGTGCTCTTCTTCGGAGAGAAGCTCTCCCGCATCCAGCTCGCCGGAATCGCCCTGGCCCTCGCCTGCATAGTGCTGTTCGTAATCTAGATTCGCAAAATGACATTCAACATTCCCGTAACCACACATTTCGGAGCCGGAATCATGGAAACCGCCCTGCGCGAAGGGATGGAAGGCGCCGGAAAAAACATAATGCTGGCCTATGGCATGGGCTCCGTCAGGCGCAGCGGCCTGTATGACAGGATCGCGGCCGTCCTCGGGTCCATGGGCAAGACCATAATCCCCTTCGGGGGCATAATGCCGAACCCGACGCTGGACAAGGTGCGCGAAGGCGCGCGCGTCGCGAGGGAAAGCGGCGCCGACTTCATCCTGGCAGTCGGAGGAGGCTCGGTCTCCGACTGCGCCAAGATAATCGCCGTCCAGGCCCGGACCGACAGGGACATTTGGACCATGGAGACCGAAGATGGGCAGTTCCCGCAGCCGGTCTGCGGACAGGGCGCCGACGGCATCCCGGTGGGGGTCGTGGTGACCATAGCCGGCACAGGCTCGGAGCAGAACAACGACGCCGTCATCACCAACACCGACAAGAAGATCAAGATCGACCTCTACGGCCAGTACCCGGTTTTCTCCATACTGGACCCCGCCCTCACCCTGAGCGTACCCATGGACCAGTTCGCGGCCGGGGCCTTCGACAGCCTGAGCCATGTGATGGAGACCTATTTCGGAAAGGAGACCGCAGTGCCCCTGTCCGACTCCATGAGCGAGGCCGTGATGAGAGACATAATCGCGAACCTCCGCAAGGTCATCCTCATGGACAGGAAGGGAGAGCGCGGCTGCCCGGAGGACATCGGGGCC
>CAVIVH010000056.1:0-7831 GCA_963646185.1 bacterium
GGGCAGATAGGTGTTGATGAAGCTGCCGTCGGAGCTGATGTACTGGCTGCCGGAGGTTCCCGACCAGTAGGTGGGCAGATAGTTGTAGTTGCCTATGCCGTCCTGCTGTCCGGTCACTCCGTAGCTGGCCCTTATCTTGAGGTCGTCCATCCACGGCGCGTTCTCGAGGAAGGACTCTTCGGAGAGCCTCCATGCGAGGGCCACCGAAGGGAAGGTGCCCCAGCGGGTGTCCCTGGAGAAGCGCGAGGTGCCGTCGCGGCGGATTGTCGCGGTGAGCAGGTAGCGCGAGTCATAGGAATAGCTCAGACGGGCATAGTAGGAGATCAGCGCATGGCGGTTGTCGGTTGCGGTCCATGCCTGGTTGAGGCTTTCGCCGGCGGCGTTGTAGTTGTCTCCGGCCGGATAGGTAGCCTTCCAGTACTGGTAGTCATAACCGGCGGTGACGTCTATGTGCGAATTTATGGCCTCAATCTCCCTGTTGTAGTTGAGATAGGCCGTGAAGAGGCGGTTATGCTTCTTTGCGGGGCCGTATGCGTTGAGATAACCCTTTGTCTCATAGGCCGAAGCCGCTGTGGCTGGGGTGAAGGAGCAGCCCTTTCCGGTGGCATAGTCATAGCCTCCGGTCACATGGACCTTCATGTCGGGCAGGAAATGGAACCGGTAGTCGGCGTCGATGTTGCCCACGAGCCTGTACACGTCGCTGGTGGCGTCGGTCTGCCTGATGAGTCCGAGAGGGTTCTTGACGGCGGACATGTCCGGAACGCCGGAGCTGGAAGTGATCTCATAGAATCCGCCGAGAGCGTCGCTGCCGGAATAGACCGGAACGGTGGGGTTGAAGGTGGCGGCGTTCCAGATGGCGGTCGTGTTGGCGAAGGTGTTGCGGTTGTAGGCGCCCTTGAGCGAGATGTTGAACTTGAGATAGTCCTTGAAGAAGGCCGGGGCCAGGTTCAGGTTGCCGGAGATGCGCTTGGCGTTGTCGGTCTTGAGGATGCCGTTCTGGTCATAATAGCCCACGGAAGCCCTGAAGGGCAGCCATCTGGCGGCCTGGCCGCTCACGCTCAGGTTGTTGTCGGTGCCGAAGGCGGCCTGATAGATCTGGTCGTTCCAGTCGGTGTACTCGCTGCCGAGATACTGGCTGTAGTCGGCGCCGAGGCCCCGGGCCACGCTTACGAAGTCGTCATAGGCCATCATGTCGGCCAGCCTGCTCTTCCACTGCACGGACTGGGTGGAGGTGAGACTCACTATTATCTTCTCGCTAGCGCCCTTCTTGGTGGTGATGAGGATGACTCCGTTGGAGGCCCTGGAACCGTAGATGGCGGTGGAGGAGGCGTCCTTGAGCACGGTCATGGACTCGATGTCGTTGGGGTTGATCAGCGAGAGGAAGTTGCCGTCGTTTCCGGCTATGCCGCCGATTTCGAGCGGCACTCCGTCAAGCACGATCAGAGGGTCGTTGGACGCGTTCAGAGACGCTCCGCCGCGGATCCTGATGGTGCTTCCCGAGGTGGGGGAGCCGCTGGAGGACATGATCTGCACTCCGGAGACCTTGCCGTTGATGAGCTGTTCCGGGGTGGAGATGAGGCCGGCGTTGAAGTCCTTGGTCTTCATCGTGGCCACCGAGCCGGTCAGGTCCTTCTTGGTTGTGGTACCGTAGCCGATCACCACCGCATCGCTGAGCAGCTCGGAGTCGGTCTTCACGGTCACGTCGATGACATTTCTGCCGGCCACCTTCTCCTCCAGGGTGACATAGCCTATGCAGGAATAGACGAGTGTGCCGTCGGAGGGCGCGCTGATGCTGTAGCGGCCGTCGATGTCGGTCTCTGTGCCGGTCGAGGACCCTTTGACTAAGACTGTGAGCCCTATCACCGGCTCACCGGATTCTTCGAGCACGGTTCCGGTCACGGTGACTTTCCCCTGGGCCTGAAGCGACAGGCTGCCGAGGAGAGTTCCCGCCACCGCGGCGAGAATCGTTAGCGCTCTTGAAAAAGCATTCTTCATATATCGGATTTTTAGTGTTGTTCAAGTGGGGCCGACCGTCAGTCAACCGCCTACAAAATTACTTTCAGACCCCAATGAAGATTACCTCAAAAAGGACAAAAACTGTAACATATTGGACAAAATCCCTATCTTAGCACAGTCGGAACGGTGTTCATGCGCAGGAGAAGAAAAATAGTGATTTTGTCCATATGCCTGGCCCTTTCACTGGCCGCGGCTCCGGTCAAGGCCGGGCCCGGACAGGGGAGCGTGGTGTCCGGCCGCTTCGTCGGCATCCGGGTCGACGACAGGCCGATACTTCCGGTCTATGCGCTTGTCCGTGATTCCCTGGGCTTCGTGTGGGTGGGTACCGACGACGGCCTGTTCCGCCACGACGGAATCCGGAGCCGGCGCTTCGGCAGGGATGCCGGCGAAAGCGGCAGCATCTGCGACGGGCACATCAATGCCCTTGCCTATGACGGGGGCACCCTCTATGTGGGCACGGACCGGGGCTTCTGCATCTATGACAACGCCGGCGGCTTCGTCACCGACACGGTCATAGGCCCGAAACATGTCAAGACGGAGCTGCTCGACGGCGGCGACATATGGCTGGGCACGACCGAAGGCCTCTATCGCCGCGACCTGGCTTCCGGCAGGACCGGTGCCGTTATCCCCGGCGTGCATGTGGCCAGTTCCTGCGCAGTGGCCGACACCCTGTTCTTCGGCGGCTATGGCCGGATCTGGAGCATCTCCGGCGGGAACATCGCCCAGGCGCGTCTCGAGGGCCACGGCGGAGTCTCAGGCAATCTAGTGCTGGCCATAGCTCCCGCCAGGGACGGGTCCGGCCTCTATATAGGTTCGGAAAAGGGCCTCTTCTTTCTGGACGGCGCAGACCTTTCCTCCGGCTCCGTCTGCGCATCGGCCGCGTCTTCCGGAGTGGGCGTATGCCCGGCCAGATGCCTGTGGAGCGGCGGCCCCGTCAAGAACTTCCTATATCTGCCCGACGGCAGCCTGGCCGCCGGCACCGACAACGGCCTGCTGGTGCGTTCGCCGGAATGCGGTGTGAGCATATTCCGTCATGAGCTCCGCAACACCCGCTCCATTCCGGACAATGTGGTCTGGACCACCATGCTCGACTCCGACGGCAACCTGTGGGTGGGGACGGACCACGGCGCCGCTCTCACCAGACTCAACGACGAATATGAATTCACCGGAGTGGAGGAATGCGGCCTCCCGGACGGGCTGGACGTGACCGTGCTGGTCTGCGCCGATGGGGGGCGCATCTTCGCCGCCGGGATGAACGGAGTGCTGGAATGTCCCCGCACAGGCGCCCCCGTTGTGTATAAGTCCGACGAAGGCCCGGCGGACAGGCGTCTTGCGCACAATAAGGTGCGGGCGCTGTACTGCGACGGCGAGGCGGTGTGGGTGGCTTCCGACGGAGGCCTGGACCACATCTGCGGCGGCAAAGTGACCCACTACGGCATCCGCGAGGCCTCCGGGAAATACCTCTCCGACTGGATGTATTCGGTGGTTGAGGACGGTTCCGGCCGTCTCTGGACCGGGACCTATGACGGGGGAATCTTCGTTACGTCCAAAAAGAAATTCACGGACGCCGGCGGCAACGTGCTCTGCGACAGGCATCTGAGCACCCGTGACGGCCTTTCCGGCGATATAGTCCTCAAGCTCTGCCGCTTCGGGCGCAGCTTCGCCGTGGTCACCGACAGGGGAGTCGATATCGTGGACGAGAATGACTTCACCGTCACCGGGCTTCCGGTTCCCGGGGGAAAGCGCACCCTGTCGCTTGCCACAGACGGCAATCGCCTGTGGGTGGGCACCGAGGCCGGGGTCTATGCCCTGGAGGGACGGGAGCTCAGGCCGATAAGCGGCAGCACCGTCTCCGCCCAGTCGCTGACCTGGTCCGGCGGCCGCCTATGGCTCTGCGACGGTAACGAAATCTGGCGCTGCGACCCCGACTCCCCCGAGTGGCAGCTGGTGCGTAAGCTGGAGAATCCGCTGCTCAGCATTGCCGCCGACGGAGCGGGACGGGTCTATGCCGGCACTCTGAACGGCTTCTATTCGCTGTCGGAGTCGGCCGCCCCCGTGGAGGCCCGTCCGGACAGGATAGTGATCACGGCCCTGTATCTGGACAATGTCCTGGTGACTCCCGGCAGGGAATATTCCGGGCGTGTCATTCTGGACGGCGACATAGCCCAGGCCGACGGGGTCACCCTGGGTCCGGACCAGAATTCCTTCGCGCTGACCTTCTCCTCCATGAAATATCCGGCCCCCGCGGGCCGCTTCGCCTACCGTCTGGCAGGCTTCCACGACGAGTGGCAGGCTGGCTCTGCCGATTCCAGGGCCGTGTTCCTGAACATTCCCCCCGGGCGGTATTCGTTCGAGGTCTGCCATCTTGACCCTGCCGGCAAGCCCGACTCCGAGACCCGGGCCCTGGAGGTCCGCATCAGGCGCCCCTGGTACTCCACCATATGGGCCTGGCTCGCATATGCCCTGGCTCTCGGCGGCCTTGTCCGCTTCGGACTCTATTTCCGCAGGGTCATGCTCCAGCTCAAGATCGAGCGGGCCGAGAAGGAGAAGGCCCAGTCCATAGCCGCATCCACGGTCAGCCGTGCGCAGGAGTTCCGCGAGACTCTCAGCGTAATCTTCTCCCGGCAGTCCTCCAGGGGACAAGCCGGCGCCGCTTCCGGGACGGAGCCCGAGGCCGACCCTGGTACTGACTCCCGCTTCATGAAGGAGATTGCCGACATAGTGAAGCGCCATCTGGACGACCCTGAGTTCTCCGCCGCGGCACTCTGCGAAGAGTCGCACTGGCCCTCCAAGCAGGTCTATCGCAAGATCAAGCAGCTGACCGGACTGACCACCACCGAGTTCATCCGCGACATCCGGCTCCAGAGCGCCGCGTCGCTGCTGAAGCAGGGCGGGAGCAGCGTCACCGAGGTCATGTATAAGTCCGGATTCACCACCGCGTCCTATTTCTCCAAGTGCTTCAAGGCCCGCTATGGCATGACTCCCACCGAGTACCAGAAGTCCGGCTCCGCATCGTCCTCCGGCGGCGTCTCTGTATCATCCGGCGCCCCGCATCAGGAACTCTGACCGTCCGGCGCCCCGCAGTCGGACCTTTGCCGGACTCCGGCCCCTCGCACAGCATCGTCCTCTGCTCGCCGGTCCGCCCCCGCCTCTTGCTCAGCATCGTCTCTCTCCTGCCTCTTGCTGATTTTTCCGGGCTTTTTGAGCCTTTTGGCGGCCGATTTTGCCGACTTTTTCCAGTGAAATGTTTTAAAAACGCATTTTTTCGGAGGAGTGGGCAAAATTTATCGTTTTTTTTTCGTTGTGCCTTTTTATTCCTAAAAATATCCGCTACATTTGCGCCCCAAAATTTGAAAACGCATATTTTGCATCACGGGATGCAATTGGAAGCATCGCAGGATGCAATCAGTAGCAGTTTAGTAGTGGTTACGAACAACAATTCAAGGGTCTTTAAGGCGGTGACGCCTTCGGCTCAGCATAGGTCAAAGAACAGAAACGGAAGGAGGGTGTCTTTTCACAAAGGCCTGAAGGCCTGCGTGCTGAGTCTGTGTCTGCTGTTTGGAGCAGGCAGCCTCAGGGCCCAGGACTTCGCCGTCAAGAGCAATCTTCTCTACGATCTCAACACCACAGTCAGCGCGGGGGCCGAGTACAGGCTCGCTCCGCAGTGGACCGTGGACCTCTCGGGCAGTCTCAATGCCTGGACATTCAGTGACGACAAGAAATGGAAGAAATGGGTGCTGCAGCCCGAGGCCAGATACTGGTTCTGCGACGCCTGGGCCGGCCATTTCGTGGGCGTGCATGCCCAGGGAGGCCAGTTCAACACCGGCGGCGTGAACTCAGGTCTGGGCAAGATGCTCGGTACCGACTTCAGCGGTCTCAAGAACCGCCGCTACCAGGGCTGGCTGGCCGGTCTCGGCCTGGCCTATGGCTATGACTGGGTGCTCGGCAGCCACTGGAACCTCGAGGCCGAGATAGGCCTCGGCTGGAACCACTGCTGGTATGACGAGTTCCGCTGCACCGGCTGCGGCAAGAAGGTCGCCACCGGCGAACACGACTGGTTCGGACCCACCAAGCTTGCCCTAAGCATCGTTTACTTATTCTAGGAGGAGCCATATGAACATCAAGACAATAAGCGCATCAGTGATATTTCTGACAGGCGCGGCCCTCTCGGGCTTTGCCCAGAAGATTGACTCGGTCACGGCCGGAGACGCACGCCTCAGCCGCGACGGCTCGTCGGTGGTCGTGGACATGGATCTCGACATCTCCGCACTCCAGCTCAAGAGCACCCAGGCTGTGCTCCTCACTCCGTGCATAGTCAACGGCTCCGACTCGCTCGCCCTGCCTTCGGTGGGCATCTATGGCCGCCAGCGCTACTACTATTACCTCCGCCGCAACGAGAACATGCTTTCCGGCAAGGACGAGACCACTCTCCGCGACGGCAACCTCGAGAGCGTCATTCCTTACCACGCCGCCGCCGCCTACAGCGACTGGATGAACGGATGCGAGCTCATACTCATGCGCAGGGACTATTCCTGCTGCGAGAAAGTGACTGCCAATCAGGAGGAGCGTCTGCTCAGCCGTGCGCTCTACATCCCAGTCAGGCCAGCAATCCCCTCAGTGCGCTACATAGTGCCCAAGACGGCTGAAAGCGATGTGGCCAAGACCCGCGAGGTCAGCGGCAGGGCCGATGTCATCTTCCCTGTCAACAAAGTCACCATCTATCCCGCTCTTGCGGACAATACCGCCGAGCTGGGCAAGATCCGTGCGAGCATAGACTCCGTCAGGCTTGACAAAGACATCACCGTCACCGGCATCACCCTCAGGGGCTATGCCTCGCCCGAAGGAAAATACAGCAGCAACGAGCGCCTGGCGAGCGGCCGCACCGATGCCATCCGCGACTATATACTCGCCTTTGCCGACTTCGACAAGAGCATAATGCACACTGAGTGCGTTCCCGAGGACTGGGACGGATTCACCGCATGGCTCAGGGAGTGCACAGTCTCCGACAGGGACCAGATGCTGGAAATCGCCCAGTCTGAGACACTTGCGCCAGACCAGAAGGAGCAGAAACTCCGCCAGCTCTGGCCCGAGACCTATAAAACCATAGTCAGGGAGCTCTTCCCGACCCTGCGCCGCACCGAGTACCGTATCAGCTACTCCATCCGCAGTTTCTCCGATCCTGTCGAAATACTGGAGGTGATGAAAGCTCAGCCGGACAAGCTCTCGCTGCAGGAGTTCTATCTTGCCGCAAGCAGCCTCAGGAAAGGCAGCGAAGAGTTCAACGAAGTCTTCGAGACCGCGGCCAGGATTTATCCCGACGACCCTGTGGTCAATCTCAACATGGCGTCGGCCGCAATCTCGAACGATGAGTTCAAACGTGCCGCCCGCCATCTTGACAAGGCCGGCGACAGCGGCGAGGCCGCATGGGCGAGGGGAGTCCTCGCCGCCCGCACAGAGCAGTGGGCCGAGGCGGCCGCTCAGTTCCGCAAGGCAGCCGACTCCGGCATCGAAGGTGCCGCCCGGACTGCTCAGGACTATGAGAACTATCTGAAAGACATCAGTCAGACAAACTATTAATCAATCAACAATAATTCATTTACTTATGAAAGCAAAGAGTCTTCTGATTGCAGCTCTTGCAATCTCCTCGTTCGCGGCCTGCAGCAAGTCGGCCACCGAGCCTGAGAACTCGGGAGACGGCGTCAATGCGTCGTACCTCAACGTGCAGATCGCCTACACCGACGCTGCCGCCACCAAGGCTGTCGGTGATGCCACCAATCCTTTCTACTATGGCACCGCCGATGAGCAGGCCGTGGTT
>CAVIVH010000057.1:0-2173 GCA_963646185.1 bacterium
TTCCGATTCCCTTCTTGACCTCTTCCGGAAGCATATACACCTTGATCTTGCCGTCCTCGGAGCTCATGTCTATGGACGAAATCTTGGCGGGGTTCAGGGCCCTCTGAATCAGGAGCTGGGTGTTGGCGGTCCACTGCAGCACGTCGATGTTCTCGTTGTGCAGCTCGCGGACTATGCCTATGATTCTGGAACCCTTCACGCCGATGCAGGCTCCGATAGGGTCGATTCTGTCGTCATAGGATTCCACGGCTACCTTGGCCCTCTCTCCGGGGATGCGGACCACCTTCTTGATGGTGATGAGTCCGTCGTAGATTTCGGGGACCTCCTGCTCGAACAGCTCCTTGAGGAAATCTTCCGAAGTCCTCGACAGCACGATGTAGGGGGTGGTGTTGTTCTTCATCTCCACGCTCTTGATTATGGCGCGGACGGTGTCGTTCTTCTTGAAGTGCTCTCCGGGAATCTGCTCGGACTTGGGAAGACGGAGCTCGTTGCCGTCCTCGTCGAGGATGAGCACTTCCTTGGACCAGGTCTGATAGACCTCGCCGGTGAAGAGCTCGCCGATCTTCTCGGAGTATTTGTTGTAGAGATTGGCCTTCTCGATGTCCATGATCCTGCCCTGCAGGTTCTGGCGGATGTTCAGGATGCCCCTTCTTCCGAAGTCCTTGAGGTTCACCGTCCTGGTGTAGGTCTCGCCGATTTCGTAGTCGTCCTCTCCCATGGCCTTGAGCTCGTCCAGGGAAATCTCGGTGTTGGGGTTCTCCACCTCTTCCACCACGTCAAGGTTCTGGTAAATCTCGCAATCGCCCTTGTCCACATTGATAATGACGTCGAAGTTGTCGGCGGACCCGTAGGTCTTGGTTATCTGCGTGATGAAAACATCCTTCAGTACGCCCATCATCACGGGCCTGTCGATGTGCTTTTCGTCCTTGAACGAAGCGAAAGCGCTCTTGAGATCAATCTTCTCTTCTGCCATTGTTATATAGATTTTATATTATTCTGTGAATATGCGTCATTCGAAAGAGATGTGCGGGATTATGGAGTTTATGCCGCTGAACGGGACCTTTTCCTCCTTCAGCACCTCCACTTTCTTCTTTTCCCCCTCGGGCTTCTCCTTTACCGTATAGCTCAGCACGACGCCCTCCGCATCGGCCTCCCCGAGAGTGGCGGTGAATTTCTTTCCGCCCCTGAGCCTTACGTCCACCTTCCCGCCCCTGAACTTTCTGAGCTGCCTGGGGTCGGTCAGGGGGCTGTCCAGCCCTGCGGAGGTGATGGTGAGGGAGTAGTCCTCCACCTCGTCCCTGTTCCACATCTCGTGGAATATGCGGTCCAGCTCCACGCAGTCGTCCATGTCCACGCTTCTGCTCTCGGCCTCCACCGTGACTGTGATGTTCCTGTCGGCATCGGCCTCGACACCGACTATGAAACAGCCTCTGTCCTCCACGGGACGGCTGAATTTCTCCAGTATTTCTTTCTCCAAAGGGTTCATGTGACTCGGTCCCCGCAAGTGTCGGGGCATGAAAGTGATATTTAAAAAAGATAGGAGACCGTTCGTCCCCTATCTTTCCACTACGTCCGCAAATATAGGAAGAATCTTTTGATTTTTCGTGAGTTATCGGGAAAAATCAAAAAAAAGCACTTAATTTGCACTTCATCAGACGAAGAGTCATTCCGCTCCGGCGGAGAAAAATCTTACTTTTTTATGGAATTTACAGCCAAGCAGCTTGCCCAGATTCTCAAGGGTACCGTGGACGGCGACCCCGATGCAAAGGCTTCTGGTTTTGCCAAGATAGAGCACGGAAAGCCCGGGAAGCTATGTTTCTATGCCAATCCCAAATACGAACACTATGTATATGCATGCCAGGCGAGCATACTCCTGGTGAACAAGGATTTCGAGCCGAAGGACAAGGTCGTCCCCACCATGGTGAGAGTTGACAACGCCTATTCCTCGCTCGCGGACCTGCTCAAATATGTGGCCCAGAAGAAGAGGACCGAGTGCCGTCACCGCGGATTCCGTTCCTCATGGTTCCTGACCACGAAATTCGGCAAGAAGGTCTATCTCGGAAGCCATTCCTATGTCGGCCATCACGCCGTGATCGGAGACTATACCAAGATTTTCGAGAACGTCTATATCGGTGACGACACCAGAATCGGCAAGCACTGCATAATCTATCCC
>CAVIVH010000057.1:2183-6734 GCA_963646185.1 bacterium
GCATATATCCGGGCATGGTCATAGGCGACAACGTGATCATACATTCCAACGCCGTCATCGGCTCCGACGGCTTCGGCAACGCCCCCCAGCCCGACGGGACATGGGAGAAAATCGAGCACCTGGGCAATGTCATAATCGGAGACAACTGCGAAATCGGCGCCTGCACCACCATAGACCGCGCCGAGATGGAATCCACCATAATCGGGAAGGGCGTCAAGATTGACAACCTCTGCCAGATTGCCCACAATGTGGAAATCGGCGACAACACGGTCATGGCCGCCCAGTGCGGCATAGCCGGATCCGCCAAGATCGGAAAGAACTGCATCCTCGCCGGCCAGGTGGGAATCGTAGGCCATGTGACCATCGCGGACAACACCACCGTGGGCGCGCAGGCCGGAGTCATAGGCAGCGTGAGGAAGCCCGGCCAGGTGCTTCTGGGCTCTCCCGCCTTCGACATGAAGACCTATATGAGGAGCTATGCCCACTTCAAACAGAGCGCCTCGGAGAAGTAGTGTTGCAGATGGCGGGTTTTATTTGTAATTTTGTGCCCTTTTAAGACGGTAATGTTACAGAGAACTCTAAGACACACGTACACCTTTGAGGGCAAAGGTCTACACACGGGCGTCCATTCGACGATGAGAATCTGCCCCGCCCCTGAAAACACCGGAATCCGGTTCAAGAGGGTTGACCTCGGGGAAGAATATATAGAAGCGATTGCGGAAAATGTCTCCGGCACGGCACGTTCCACCACCATTTCCAGCGGACGCGCCGAGGTCCACACCATAGAACATGTGCTCTCAGCCCTGACGGGCATGGGCGTGGACAACGCTCTCGTGGAGCTCGACGCTCCCGAGACCCCCATCCTGGACGGCAGCGCCAGCCTCTATGTGAAGGCTTTCGCGCAGGACGGGCTGCAGGAACAGAACGCAGAAAGAAAATATCTGCATCCCTCGGGCACGGTCGAGCTGCACGATGAAAAGAGCGGCGCTTGGGTGAAGATAGAGCCCGCCGACAGGCTTTCCTACGACATAGAAATCGACTTCGGCTCCAGGGTCCTGGGCGTGCAGACCGCGCACTGGGACGAGTCCGTTCCCTACGACAGGGAAATCGGAATCTGCAGGACTTTCGTCTTTTTCCATGAAATCGAATACCTCTTCGCCAACAACCTCATAAAGGGCGGCGACGTGGACAACGCCATAGTGATAGTCGAGCATCCCGTCTCAGAAGAGCAGCTTCAGAGGATGTCCGCATCCCTGGACAAGCCGGCCCTTAAAGTGGATTCGGACGGCTACCTTGACAACCTCAGGCTACATTTCCCCAACGAGTGCGGCAGGCACAAGCTGCTGGACCTCATCGGAGACCTCAGGCTTTGCGGAGGCTTCCTCCAGGCGAAGGTGACGGCTTTCAAGCCCGGTCACACCATCAACACGAAAACGGCAAAGGCTTTCTGCGAAAGCCTGAAAAAATAATCATATATGAATAAGATTCATCCTCTTGCCACCGTCAGTCCGAAGGCCATTCTCGGAGACAATGTCGAGGTCGGCCCCTACGCTTTCATAGACGACAACGTGGAAATCGGCGACGGATGCAAGATCCTTCCCCATGCCACCATCTTCCAGTATGTCAGGATGGGGAAGAATTGTTCGGTATTTCCCGGCGCCGTGATAGGCGCCATTCCCCAGGACCTCAAGTTTGACGGCGAGGTGACATATGTCGAAATCGGTGACAACGTGACCATCCGTGAGTGCGCCACCATCAACAGAGGCACGAAGGCCAGCAACAAGGGTGTGACCAGGGTGGGGGACAACACTCTCGTCATGTCCTATGTCCATGTCGCGCACGACTGCAACATAGGCAGGCACTGCATCCTGGTGAGCTATGTCGGAGTCGCCGGCGAGACCGATGTGGACGACTGGGCCATCCTCGGAGGCGGAGCCAAGGCCCATCAGTTCTCCCGCATCGGAGCCCATGCAATGGTGGGCGGAGCGTCCAAGATCAACAAGGACATTCCTCCGTATGTGCTCTGCGGCCGCGACCCCATCTGCTACTGCGGCATAAACATAGTCGGACTGCGCAGAAGAGGCTTCAGCTCCGACGTGATCCGCAACATCAAGGACATCTACGAGACCATCTACTTCAGCGGCCTGAACATCACCGACGGATGCGCCAAGGTCGAGGCCGGATTCCCCCAGTCCGAGGAAAGGGACAAGATTCTGGACTTCATCAGGAACTCCAAGAGGGGCATCATCAAGGCCAACTTCATCAACGAGAAAGTGGACATGGAGTAAAATGCTGCTCACAACGGCTTTTTTCCCTCCGGTATCATGGTTTGCCGCCGCTGCATCAGACTGCGGCGGCTCTTTTTGTCATGTAACCCTCGAGGCCTGCGAAAATTATCAGAAGCAGAGCTACAGGAACCGCTGCCGCATACTTTCGGCCGGCGGGGTGGAGGACCTTTCGGTCCCGGTCGTTCATGAGGGCGGCACATTCCGGCTCCCGATAAGGGAGATAAAGGTGGACTACAGCGTTCCGTGGTCCGCCAAGTTCAAGCGCGCCATCTCATCGGCCTATTATTCATCGGCTTTCTTCGAGTACTACAGGGACGGGCTTTTCGCCGTGCTTGACTCCGCCCCGGCCACTCTCTGGGACCTTAACCTGGGCGTCATCGGGTTTTTCTTCAGGAAAATCGGCCTCGGTCTGGACATCTCCTTCACGGAAGAGTTCCATGCGGAGACGCTTCAGGGCGACCACAGGTTCGACATCCATCCCAAGAGGCCGGACACGATACTCCGCGACCTGGGACTGGAAAAGCCGTATTTCCAGGTCTTCTCTGAAAAATACGGCTTCCGGGAGAATCTCTCCATCATGGACCTTCTCTTCAACGAAGGCCCGTCATCCATCGAGTATATCGTGAAGTGATCAGAACTTCCATCCGAGCGTCAGGGCTATGTTCCAGAGTTCGGGGCTGACCACTATCTCCGGCGACTGGTTGCTGTCATAGGAAGAGTAGGGGTAGAGATATTCCTTGGGATACATGGTGTATCTCAGGGCGAGGTCGCAGAAGAAGGTCCCGGCCGAGTAGCCTCCGCCCAGCGAAACGGCGTTGGTGTTGGCCGAAGGGGTCTGCCTGTTGCCATTGTCGTCGATATAGCGTTCGGGCGAGGTGGTGAGGTTGTAGCCCACTCTCACGGAATAGTTCCTGTCGAGGAGGAATTCTGCGCCCACGCGCAGCATGTGCGAGACGCCGGCATAGTCCCGTATGCCCTGGTTGGAGCTTGCGAACGAGCCTTCGCTGCCGCCTTTTTCCCTGAAGCGCATGGCGCTGTAGTCGCAGGCCTCATAGTCGGCGCTGATGAGTCCGAGTCCGGGCATGGTGTAGGCCACTCCGAAGTTGTATCTCATGGGCGAGGTGAGCATATAGTCATAGATATATTCGTCGTCGGGCGAAATCTCCTCGCTGAAGCTGTTGGTGCCGAACTGCGTTTCGCAGCCATACCAAAGATGCTCGGTCAGTGCGGTGGAGGTGGGAGTCTGGATGGCTGCTCCCAGCCTGAGACCTTGCACGGGCACGGCTATGATGCCGAATTTTCCATAGATTCCGACTCCGGTGGCAGAATAGGCCTGATGGAAGCGGAAACTTCTGAAATAGTCGGTGTTGCCGCTTATGGTGACGGGGAACATGTCAGTGTTTTCGGCTGCTTCCCTGAGGTAGGAGTCGAACTTATAGTCCATGTCCACTATCCCGAGGTTGGCCCCGAAGAAGAACACGTTGTTGATGTTGAATCCGAGGTTGAACACCAGGTCGGTCTTGTTGCCGCGCGCGGCCCTGCTGTAGCTCTGGTCCAGGGCACCTCTCAGATAATAGGTTCCGCTGCCGCTTGTCCCTTCGGTCACTCCGAGATAGTCCCCGGAGCCGCTCTCATTCACCATACCGCTGCGGTATCCCACCATCTGCGGCCAGTAGAACGGGTCCATGTTCCAGTAGGATGCGCTGCCGATCTGGTCGGCCGACAGGGCGTCCGACGCGCTGAACGCTCCGGAAGCCAGCGCCGAGAGATAGCCGGCATAGGAAGTGCGGCTGTTGGCCCCTCCGGCCGTCATGTTGTCGTTGTAATAGCTGACGGTGTTGGCAGTGATGCCGAGCGTGACGCCCATCAGGCCCCGCTTGCGCTCGGTGGGGATGTTCAGGGTCATGCCTATGCTGGGGACAACGAAGCGCACCTGCGTGTTGCCGGTCGTCGTATAGGGGTTCCGGCCGTCGCCCACCAGGCCATAGGCCGAATAGTCAGCCGGCGAGGATTGTATGTTCAGTCCGGGGGTCACCGCAAACTGCGAATAGCTGTTCACTGCGGAGCCGGCCGGATTTATGCCTATGGAGCCGATGTCGCCGCCGAGTGCGGTGAACGCGTTGCCCATGGCCATGGTTCTGGCCGTTCCGTAATATTCATTCTTGCTGTAGCGGAGGGCGTCGGTCACGTTCTGTGCCTGCAGGACCGTCCCCGCCAGGACCGCGCAAGCCGCGGCCGTTATGATTTTTTTCATGATTATGTG
>CAVIVH010000057.1:6744-7825 GCA_963646185.1 bacterium
GTGAACTCCGGATTATCTTCTCCTGACGCTGCCGCCACCGCCACCATTGCCGGTTGAGCGGGTGGAGCCTCCTCCTCCGGACATCGTGGACCTGACCGATGACGAGCCGCTGGAGCGGGTCACTGCCGATCTGGTCGCGGATGAGGTCGTGCTGCGGACGGACGTGCTTCCGGTCGTGGCTCTGTAGCTTCCGGACGATGTGGTCCCTGATGTTCTGTAGCTGCCGCCTGTGCTGCCGCTGGAGACTCCCGAGCCGGTGGCCCTTCTGTAGGTCGTCGTCGAGCCGGTCTTCACTCCCGCGGCATTCCTGTAGCCGCCGTTGCTTCCTGTGGAACGCACTCCGGTTGCCGATCGGGTGACTCCCGTGGAGCGCACTCCGGCGGATGTCGTGCCGGCTGCCGAGCGGACACCGGTCGAGGTGGTACCGGCGGAGCGGACTCCCGTCGCGGAGCGTGTGGTCCCTGCGGAGCGCACACCCGTGGATGTCGTGCCTGTTGCGCGCACTCCGGTGTCGGAGCGGGTGCCGCCAATGGTTACCCTGCCGCTGTTGGACCCGGTGGCCGTGCGGACTGCCGAGCCGCTTCCGGTCCCTGCCGCGGTCACTCTGCCGGCGGATCCGGAGGTGCTGCGGGTAGCGGCTGCCGTGGCGGAAGTCCTCCTGACGGGGGTCAGGCTGACTCTGGAGCCGGATGCAGAACTTCTCTGCACCGTGGATCCGCTTCTCGTCACATTGCCGTTTCCGGTGGCGGTCGCGGCGCCGTCCCTTCTCACGACCGAGGACCCTCCGCGGGTCACGGCCGAAGTGGCGGATCTCCTGACCTGGCTGCTTCCGGCGCCCATGCCGTCGGCCCTGGCGTGGATGTTCCTGTCGCCTCTGGGCTCATGCGAGCGGGCATATGCGCTTCCGCCCCTGCCCCAGCCGGGAGCGTCCCAGTAGCGGTGTCCGGGACCATGGCTCCAATGCCTTCCGGGTCTGTCCCAGTACCATGACGGGGTGTACCATCCCCAGTGCCTTGCAGGGCTGTACCAGTGCCAGTAGCTCGGCAAGCCATACCAGTCCCAATATATGGATGTGCCGTAC
>CAVIVH010000058.1:0-4731 GCA_963646185.1 bacterium
TTTCATAATAGACGGGGAGGGGAGACCGTCTTCCTTCTCGTGGAGCCAGGGCTCCGACTTCCGTCTTGTGTGGGGGCCGCAGCAGGGCTCTTCCACCAGCATCCAGATAATCAACGGCAAGAGGTCCAAGTCTTCGCAATACACCTATACCTATGTGCTTTCGCCCCTTAAGGCCGGCAAGTTCCGTCTTCCGTCCGCTTCGGCGACGGTCGGCGGCAACACGCTGACTTCCAGTGCGGCGGAAATCGAGGTGGTGGCCGACGCGGCTTCGTCCTCATCTTCTTCCGCGGGGCAGTCCTCGGGCGGCCAGGGCTCGGGACAGACCGCCGCGACGGGCGATGTCCCCGCCGGCGACCTCTTCCTCAAGCTCAGCCTCAGCAGGACCGACGTGGTGGTGGGCGAGCCCATAACCGCCACGCTGAAGCTCTATCAGAGAGTGGACATAGCCGGGTTCGAGGACGCCAGGTTCCCGACCTTCGACGGTTTCTGGAGCCAGGAGACGGCGGCGCCTTCCAACATCCAGTTCAAGAGGGAGAGCCTGGGCGACAAGATTTATGAGGCGGCCGTCATCCGCAGCTATGTGCTTATCCCCCAGAAGACCGGCGACCTGCAGATAGACCCCGCCGAGCTCGTGTGCCTGGTCAACCTGCGCACCCAGAGGCAGTCCAACAGCATATTCGACGACTTCTTCGACATGGGCTACAAGACTGTCCGCAAGAGAATCTCCACTCCGGCAGTCAAGGTCCATGTGCGCAGCCTTCCTTCGGGCGCTCCGGCTTCCTTCGGCGGCGGAGTCGGCTCCTTCACCATAGACGCGCATCTGAGCGCCGACACCCTTTCCACCCATGACGCGGCGTCTCTGACGGTCACGGTTTCGGGCAAGGGCAACGTGTCCCTCCTTGAGGCCCCGAAGGTGAAGTTCCATCCCGACATGGAGGTCTATGACGTCAAGTCCGTGGACGGAAGCGACAAGTCCAGGGGCGGCACTTCGGGCAGCAAGGTGTTCGAGTTTCCGTTCATCCCCCGCAGCGCCGGCGACTTCACCATAGACCCGATAGAATATTCCTACTATGACGTCAGCAGCGGCAAGTATGTGACTCTCAGGACGGAGCCGATCGCCTATCACGTGAAGAAGGGCAAGGCTTCCCCGGGCGGAGCGTCATCTTCTGCCGGAACACTCCAGGGCGTGGACCGCAAGGGCGTCCGCAATCTGGCCGAGGACATCAGATACATAGACACCAAGGCTCCCGATTTCGGGCGCAGAACCTCGTTCTTTGTGGGCAGGCCCGCATATGCCGCAGTGGTGGCCGTGCTGCTCGCGCTTGCAGCCGGGCTCTGGTTCTGGCTCAGGAAATCGGCCGCAATGAGGTCCGACGTGGCCGCGATGAAAAACAGGAAGGCCACCAGGATGGCCATGAACAGGCTTAAGCTGGCGGGCGAGTACCGCGACAGGAACCTGGCCTCCGCCTTCTATGAGGAGCTTCACAGGGCTCTGCTCGGCTTCGCTTCGGACAAGCTCAACATCGGGGCCGAGGACCTCGGCAAGGAGAACATAGCCGAGCGCTTCAGGGCCGCCGGAGTGAGTTCTGAGCTTATGGACAGGTTCACCTCGCTGCTGGACGCCTGCGAATATGCCCGCTATTCTCCGGAAGGGGAGGGCGGAGCGCTGTCGTCCCGCTATTCCGACGCCGTGGACGTGATTTCTTCTATAGATTCGGCAATGAAGACAAAAAGTTCATCTTTCAGGTCGGCCACAATGGCTCTGATTCTTCTGCTCTGCATGGGCGGCGTCTCCCACGCCGCACAGGACTATCCCGACTCGCTCTGGAACGCCGGAGTGGAGGCCTATGGACAGGGCCGCTGGGATGAGGCTTCCGCAGCCTGGGAGTCCCTGGCAGGTGCCGGATTTGCCGATGCAAAGATATGGTACAATGCGGGCAACGCCCGTTTCAAGGCCGGGGACTATCCCGCCGCCATACTGGACTATGAAAGGGCCCTCAAGGCCGACCCTTCCGATTCCGACGCCCGCTTCAATCTCGAATATGCCCAGAACATGATTCAGGATAGGATTGACGCCGTGCCAGAATTCATATTCAAGACATGGCTGCGCAAGTTGAGCTATGCGATGCCGTCCGATTCGTGGGCATGGCTTTCGCTTTTGCTCTTTGCCGGCGCGCTGGCTCTGGCCCTGCTGTTCCTGTTCTCGGCCCGCACGGGCCGCAGGAGAGCCGGGTTCTATGGCGGCATAGTCCTTCTGCTGCTGGCTCTGATGAGCTTCGGATTCGCGAGGTGGCAGTATTCCGATTTCGGCAAGGCCGACGGAGCCATAGTCATGCGAGAGGTGACTTCGGTCAAGAGTTCTCCCGCCGAGGCTTCCTCCACCGACCTGTTTGTCCTCCACGGGGGCACGAGGGTCCGCATCCTGGACACTGTGGGCGAGTGGAACAACATCGCTCTCGCCGACGGCCGGCAGGGATGGATAAGAAGCTCCGACATCGAGGTTATCTGACGGATTTTTCCTAAATTGGTGAAGTTTTGCGGGGAGACCGCACTGAAACCAATACCAACTGTTGACATGAAACGAATAATCACCTTCCTCCTGGCGGCGTTTGCCGTTCAGGCGGCTTTTGCACAGTCGGTTCCCGACTGGCAGGATCCCGAAGTGGTCGGAAAGAACAGGCTGCCCATGGCCGCCACCTTCGTGACCGACCAGAGTGCCACGATCAATCTGAACGGAACCTGGAAATTCAATTTCCTGGACAATCCGAATCTCGCCGGCAACGGCTTCGAGGCTCCAGGATATGACGATTCTGCCTGGGGGACGATTCCCGTGCCCGGCCTGTGGGAGATGAACGGCTATGGCGACCCGATGTATGTCAACAACGGCTTCGGCTGGCGCGGCCATTTCAAGGACAATCCGCCGGAGGTGCCCTATCAGGACAATCATGTGGGACAGTACAGAAAAGAGGTGAACATAGACAAGTCGTGGACTGGCAAGCAGATCTGCATCTGCGTGGGCTCCGCCACCTCCAACCTGCGCGTGTGGGTGAACGGACGCGAGGTGGGCTACAGTGAGGATTCCAAGCTGGAGGCACGTTTCGACATCACGAAATATGTCCGTCCCGGAAAGAACCTGATCGTCCTGGAGGTCTACCGCTGGTGCGACGGTTCCTATCTCGAGGACCAGGACTTCTTCCGCCTCGGCGGCATCGCCAGGGGCGCATATATCTATACCAGAGAGAAATACCGCATAGAGGACGTGAATATTCTCGCCGACATGTATGGCAATCTCTCCGTCCGCGGCGAGTTCACTCCCGGCATCACCGCAGTGGAGTATGAGGTGCTGGACCGCGACGGAAAGACGGTCGCCTCTTTCAACGGCGCGGTGCCCAAGAAATATGAGGAGTCGGAGAATGGAAACGTGCTTCTGAACAGCGGCTGCAAGGTGAGTTCTCCTCTGCTGTGGTCGGCCGAGACCCCGAACCTCTATACTCTCAAGGTGAAGGCGCGCACCGGCAAGGGCGTGGTCGAGAGCACTTCCATAGACTTCGGCTTCAGGACTGTGGAAATCAGAAACGCCCAGCTGCTGGTGAACGGCCAGCCTGTGCTGATCAAGGGCGTCAACCGCCACGAGATGAATCCCTATAAGGGCTACCAGGTCTCCGAGGCGGACATGATAAAGGATATCCTGATCATGAAGCAGCTGAATATCAACGCTGTGCGCACATGTCACTATCCCGACGACCCGCGCTGGTATGCGCTCTGCGACAAGTATGGACTCTATGTCACCGACGAGGCCAACATCGAGTCTCACGGAATGGGCTATGGCCCCGAGACTCTCGCCAAGAGGCTTGACTATCAGAAGGCCCATCTCGCCAGGAACCAGAGATATGTCCACCGCGATTTCAACCATCCGAGCGTGATCGTGTGGAGCCTGGGCAATGAGGCCGGCAATGGAATCAATTTTGAGGAGTGCTACAAGTGGGTGAAGAGTTTCGACAGCTCCCGTCCCGTGCATTATGAGCAGGCCAGGAACACCTGGAACACCGACATCTTCTGCCCCATGTACATGTCGCCCTCGCGCTGCGAGGAGTATCTCAACAGCAACCCCGCCCGTCCTCTCATCCAGTGTGAGTATGCCCATGCCATGGGCAATTCCATGGGCGGCCTCAAGGAGTATTGGGATCTTGTCCGCAAGTATCCTGTCTATCAGGGCGGCTATATCTGGGATTTCGTGGACCAGGCTCTCTGGGCTCCGTCCGACGCTTCCAAGACCGGTTCCGACCATTTCTTCGCCTTCGGCGGCGACTGGAACGAGTATGACGGCGGCGACGCTTCGTTCAACTGCAACGGAATCATCGCGTCCGACAGGACTCTCCATCCGCATGCCTATGAGGTTGCATATCAGTACAGGTCCATCCTGACTTCTCTTGCGGAACTTGGCGCTGACAAGACTGTCCTGAATGTGTACAATGAGTATTTCTTCACAAATCTCGACCGCTACAGGATGGACTGGATGGTGGAGACCGATGGCATGGCCGTGCTCAGCGGCTCCGTTGACAATCTATCGGTGGCTCCAGGCGCCACGGGAAAGGTGACCTTGCCTTTCGGCTCTGCCGATCTGGCTGCCGGCGACACTTATCTCACCGTGCGCTATGTCCTCAGGCAGCGTGACGGCCTGCTTCAGGCTGGTTCAGAGGTGGCATATGACCAGATGGCTCTCGCGGAGAC
>CAVIVH010000058.1:4741-7802 GCA_963646185.1 bacterium
GTTCTCCGGTTCGTTCACATATTCCGGCAATCTGGTTTCCGACTGGACCGCTTCGTTCGACAAGAGCACCGGATATCTCTCGTCCTATACCGTGGGCGGAAAGTCTGTGCTTTCCGAGCCTCTGCGTCCCAATCTCAACAGGGCCGTGACGGAAAACGATCTCGGGGCTGCGCTTCAGAGAAAGTATGAGATGTGGAGGAAGCCGGAGCTTAAGCTTGAGTCTATGGATGTGGCCGCGGAGGGCGAGACTTATAAGGTGACGGCGGTCTATAAGCCCATCGAAGGCCTCGCACAGGTCATAATGACTTATGTGGTCCATGGTGACGGCTCTGTCGAGGGGACCGAGTCCATGCGCGGCGAGGATCTCCCGAAGTGTCCGGACATGTTCCGCTATGGAATGCGTTTCGCCATGCCGGGACAGTACAGCACTCTTGATTTCTATGGCAAGGGGCCCTGGGAGAATTATTCTGACAGGGAGAGTTCCGCTCTGGTGGGACATTATGTGCAGAGTGTCGCCGAACAGTATCATTATGGTTATGTGCGCACTCAGGAGTCGGGAACCAAGACGGGTCTGAAGTGGATGAGGCTGCTGGACGTCAACGGCACTGGCCTGGAGGTGACCGCCGACGTGAAGTTCTCGGGTTCGGCGCTTCCTTTCAGCATAGAGGACCTGGATGTGGCGTTCCTTGGCCCCAAGGTCTATAAGGAGAATGACACCAATTATCAGGCTGCGGCTTCGCAGCATTCGCTGGACATCAGGAACAGGGCTCATGACTTCGACCGTTCCAACGGCACGACTCATGTGACCTTTGACCTTGTGCAGATGGGTCTTGGCTGCGTCAATTCATGGGGCGCGATGCCTTTTGACCCCTATCTCGTCAAGGCTCGGGAACGCGACTTCAACTTCGTCCTCCGCCCGGTGAACAACTAGCCGGGACATTCCAAGACAACTCAAAAGGCTGGCCATTCGGCCAGCCTTTGTTATGATATGAAAGTTGTTGACTAGTACCTGTTGAGCGGACGGCCGGAGGTCATCATGTGAACCTTCTTGCGGACATCTTCCAGCACTGCCGCATGCTCTGCGAGCTCGGCCTTCTGGGCCTCTGTGGGCTCCTTGGAGGTGATGGCTGCGATGTGGTCGGAAGCAGACTGAAGCACGGCGTCAATCAGAGCGACGATGTCCACCATGTCCTTCTCCACAAAGCCTCTGGAAGTGACTGCGGGGGTTCCGATGCGCAGACCGGAAGTCTGGAAAGCGGAACGGCTGTCGAAAGGAACCATGTTCTTGTTCACGGTGATGTCAGCCTTCACAAGCTCCTTCTCTGCCACCCTTCCGTTCACCTCGGGGAACTTGGTGCGGAGGTCGATCAGCATCAGGTGGTTGTCAGTGCCGCCGGAGATGATCTTGTAGCCCTTGGAGATGAACTCCTTGCACATTGCCTGTGCGTTGGCCATGACCTGCTTCTGATATTCCTTGTATTCGGGCTGCATGGCCTCATAGAACGAGACAGCCTTTGCGGCGATGACATGCTCCAGAGGACCGCCCTGGATGCCGGGGAACACATTGGCGTTCAGCACGGCGCTCATCTTCTTTATCTCGCCCTTGGGAGTCGTCAGGCCCCAGGGGTTGTCGAAATCCTTGCCCATGAGAATGACGCCGCCTCGGGGTCCGCGGAGAGTCTTGTGGGTTGTGGAAGTCACGATATGTGCATATTTCACGGGGTTCTTGAGAAGTCCTGCGGCGATGAGACCGGCGGTGTGGGCCATGTCAATCCAGAGCAGAGCACCCACCTTGTCGGCTATCGAACGCATGCGCTCATAGTCCCACTCTCTCGAATAGGCCGATGCGCCGCCGATGATGAGTTTCGGCTTGCACTCGAGGGCCTTGGCCTCCATGGCGTCATAGTCGATCCTGCCCGTCTCCGGGTTGAGTCCGTAGGGGACTGCATGATAAAGAATGCCGGAAGCGTTGACAGGGGAACCGTGGGTCAGGTGTCCTCCCTGAGAGAGGTCGAGTCCCATGAATGTGTCGCCGGGTTTCAGGCACGCCATGATGACGGCCATGTTGGCCTGGGCGCCGGAATGGGGCTGGACATTGGCATATTCGGCATCGAAAAGTTCACGGAGACGGTCTATGGCAAGCTGCTCAATCTGGTCCACCACTTCGCATCCGCCGTAGTATCTCTTTCCGGGATAGCCCTCGGCATATTTGTTGGTGCAGATGGATCCCATTGCCTCCATCACCTGATCGCTCACATAGTTCTCCGAGGCGATCAGTTCGAGTCCGGACGACTGCCTCTCCTTCTCTTTCTTTATCAGATCAAAAATCTGCAGGTCTTGTTTCATATAAAGCTCAAGGTTTATAACCCTGCAAATATACAGATTAAATTCTGTTTTTTACCAAGTGAAATGGGCTTTCAGCATAGGAGAAACGCTATCTTTGCAGAAGGAAGACGCCCCTGCCGGAGGCGCTTCCGGATTTGCCTATGGACAGAAAGCTGCTTAATATAGAGCTCGGACGGATCTCGGCCGAGCGTTACGGCACCCTGCCGGAATGGGGGGTGGCCGTCGTGCTGGACAATGTGCGCAGCGCCTACAATGTCGGTTCCGTTTTCCGGACCTGTGACGCCTTCAAGGTGGACAGGCTCTATCTCTGCGGCATATGCGCGTGTCCGCCCTCCGCTGAAATCCACAAGACGGCGCTCGGCGCCGAGTCGAGCGTGGGCTGGGAGCATTGCGGCGAGACTCTGCCGCTGGTGGAGAGGCTCCGTGCGGAAGGCTACACCGTGGTGAGCGTGGAGCAGACTGTCTACGCCCGCAAACTGGATGCATTCAGGCCCGAGGCCGGGAAGAAGTATGCGCTGATTTTCGGTAATGAGGTGGAAGGGGTGGACCAGGCCGTGGTGGATGCCTCCGACATGTCCCTGGAGATTCCCCAGTTCGGCACCAAGCATTCCCTGAACGTCTCCGTCTCCGCCGGCGTCGTGTTATGGCATTTCCGTCTGCTGCGCGGAGCATAACCTGCTGTCAACGGGAGGGAACGGAGCCTCTCGTACGGGCC
>CAVIVH010000059.1:0-2666 GCA_963646185.1 bacterium
GAAATGGACCGCATATACCTATGTCATCGCGGCCATCGGCTCCATCGCCACCCTCCTCTACTACATCGCCATCGCCAACTCCAACAGGAGGTAGCAGACGCACATTTACATGAGCATCATGCCGCGGCGCACATCGTCCGCAGCATTTTTGTCTTTGACCGCAGTAAGAATGGCCAGGCCGAAATCCACGGCGCAGCCTGCGCCCCTTCCCGTGATGAGATTGCCGTCGGCCACGGCGGGAGCCTTCTCATAGACGGCGCCCTTGGCCAGAAGATTGTCCTGGAAGCCGTCGAAGCAGGTGAACTTCCTGCCCTCAAGGCCGTCCAGCTGCGAGGCCACGAGTCCGGGAGCCGCGCATATTGCCGCAACGGTCCCGCCTTCGGCGAAATGGGCCTTCATCAGGTCCATCAGCTCCGCGTCGGCGGCAAGATTCTTCGTTCCGGGCATTCCGCCGGGGAAGACCATGACATCTTCAGCGGCAGTGCCGGTCCTTTCCATAGAGCCGCAGAACTCGCCCCGGGTCATGTCGGCCAGCACGCTGATGCCGTGGGAGCCGGTCACCTCCAGGCCTCCGTCTATGGAAACCGTCAGAACCTTCATTCCTCCGCGGCGGAGGACATCCAATGTGGCGAGAGCCTCGGTCTCTTCGAAACCGCGGGCCAGGAAAATGTAAGAGCCTTTCATATCGGGAAAATATTAAAGATGTTGAGGTAAGTGGATTCGAACCACTGCTGAGGGAACCAAAATCCCTAGTGCTGCCATTACACCATACCTCAATTCCGAATTGCAAAGATACTATTTTTCGGCGGAAACGGAAACGGACGCCTCCATGTCCCCGGCGGACAGGCCGGCGAGCGAGAAATACTTCCTGGCCACGGTGTGACGTCTGCCCACGAGCATCACGAACGGCATGGCGGACAGGTCGAAGGAGTCAAAGATCCGCTGCGCCGAGGCGCTGTCCGCGGCAATGGCCTTGTCCATGTCCACGAGAAAGATTCCGATGCGGGGTTCCCGGGCGGAAAGCGCATCCGCCCCCGCAAGCTCAGCCTCGCAGCCGGAGCATCCGCGGGTGTAGAACACCACACAGGTTCCTGCCGCGAGACGGTCCAGCGCCAGGATGCGTTCCGCCTTCTTCCCGCCCTTCAGCAGAGTCCCGCCCACGCTGATGTGCGGAAGGCGCGAGCCTATGCGGGCCTTGTCCGCAAGCGAGCTCACTATCTCGGCCAGGCCCACCACGTTGAGCGTGTCTGAGGACGTGTTCCATATGTCAGGACGGGCCAGGACCATGGAGTCGGCCACATATTCCGAAGCTCCGGCGAAGGCCTCTCCCCTTTCGCGGGAGAGGTAATAAAGCATATTTCCCGTAAGCCGCTTGTAATCAGTGGTGTCGCGCAGCTCCGCGAGCGTCCTGGACTCGATGTATCCGGCCACGGAGATTATGCTGTCGGCGGTCGCCGAAGTGTCGCCCGGGGGGAACATTGCCGAGAATATGGCCATATCCTTTTCGTCACCATAGACCGGCTCTGCCTCATGGAGCTCGAGCAGCTTCATCAGCCCGGCTGTGTCCAGGTTGCGGCCCAGAATCGTCCCGTCGCGGCCTATCAGGAACATCCGCGGGGTCTGGATCACTCCATATTTGCGCTGGAAGTCCGAAGAGAGCGAAGGGTCCCAGTAATGGCTGGCCCGCAGTCCTGGATCCTGGAACGAAAGTCTTTCGGCCATATATTTCTCCCATGCGGACCGGTCGTCGCCGGTATAGACGGCTATGAAGTCCAGAGGGCGCTCCCTGTCCGCGAGGGCGGTGCGCAGAAGTGCGCTCTCCACCGCGCATTTAGAGCATGACGTGTCATAGAAGAACAGCACGCGCAGGCGGGAACAGCCGCCGGCGAGAGTGTCTGATTCCACTCCGAGGGCCTCGCGGCTGTCGCCGGAAGGGGTTTCGAGCCTGAGCGAAGGCGCCCGCTTCCCCACCAGCGAGCGGCGGGTGAACTCGGCATAGACCCGGGCGTTCATCAGGTCGAGGTCGTCCTGCATCTTCGCGCGGCCGGGCGAAAACCATTCGTCCGTGAGATGTACCGCAACGGCCTCATCGCCCATCACCGGCGAATTGAGAAAATGGGCATAGGCCTTGACAGCCACATGGTTGCGGACCTCGCCCTCCGGGCTGTTCGCGAGCATGAAATCGACCTCCCCGATCTTCCCGCCGGTGCCGAGAGTCTCCATGGAGGCGAGATATTCCTCCAGCTTGCTATCCAGTCGCGCGAAGTCCAGAGTGTCCGTCACGGCCGCGCAGGGCAGCCATGACAGCAGAAGGAACAGGGCGGCCAGAAGGGTTCTCATGCCTTTCCTCCGCCGGGGATTTCCGGAAGATGGACTCCCGGAGGCATGAACTGGGTGTAGTCGCCGTGGTGCTTGAGGATGTCGCGCACCGCCGAAGAGGAGATGTGGGCGAATTCCTGCGAGGTCGGGATTATTATGGTCTCTATGTCCGGGACCATGCGGCGGTTCATGTCGGCAACGGAACGCTCGGCCTCGAAATCCAGCATGTTCCTCACTCCGCGGACTATGTGCTTGATACCCAGTTCGCGACAGGTGTCTATGGTGAGGTTGTCATATTTGATGACGCTGACGCCCTGCATCCCCGCGGTGGCCTGTCGGATGAGCTC
>CAVIVH010000059.1:2676-7771 GCA_963646185.1 bacterium
GATTGATTCCCACCGCGACCACCACGTTGTCAAACATGGTGAGAGCCCTTTTGAGTATGTTGAGATGTCCCGCGGTGAAAGGGTCGAAAGAGCCGGGGAACAATGCTGTCCTGTTCATAACTGCCAGTCTATGGGTTCCTTGCCTTCGGAGACAAGGATTTCGTTGGTCTTGGAAAAATGTCTGCAGCCGAAAAACGCCCCGCCGGCCAGCGGAGAGGGATGGGCCGCTTCGAGGATATGGTGGCGCGAAGGGTCTATGAGCGCCTTCTTGCTCCGGGCATATCCGCCCCAGAGCAGAAACACTATGCCCTCCCTGCTGTCGGAAAGATAGCGGATGACCGCGTCGGTGAACTCCTGCCAGCCTATCTTGCTGTGCGAGGCCGGTCTGCCCTCCTCCACGGTGAGTATGGAATTGAGGAGAAGCACGCCCTGACGGGCCCATTTCTCCAGATTCGGGCTCCCGCTCATCCTTATGCCGAGGTCCGTCTCCACCTCTTTGAATATGTTCCTGAGCGACGGCGGCATCTTCACCCCGTCGGGGACGGAAAAGGAAAGCCCCATGGCCTGGCCGAAGCCGTGATAGGGGTCCTGGCCCAGAATCACCGCCTTCACGCCGTCCACGGGAGTGAGCTCGAAAGCCTTGAAAATGCGGTTACCGGGAGGGTATATGGCCTTCCCGGCAGCCTTTTCCGCATGGAGAAAACTCACCAGCTCCGCAAAATACGGTTTTTCGAACTCGGCGCCGAGCGCCTTCTTCCAAGATTCTTCTATCCTAACGTCCATCAGGCGAAAACATATCCGATGACATCTTCAATGGTCTTGACATATACAAATGTAAGGCCTTTGACATAAATTTCCTTGATGTCTTCGATATCTTTTCTGTTTTCCCCGCTGAGGACTATCGTGTGCACTCCGGCCCTCTTGGCTGCCAGAATCTTCTCCTTGATACCACCCACAGGGAGCACCTTGCCGCGCAGGGTCATCTCGCCGGTCATGGCGACCCCGCCGAGCGGAGCCTTCCCGCGCAGGGCGGAAACCATGGAACAGACCATGGTTATGCCGGCCGACGGGCCGTCCTTGGGCGTGGCGCCCTCGGGCACATGGACATGGATGTCCTTCTTGGCGAACTCCTCGGAAGTCATCCCGGGCACCTGGGGATGCGCCTTGATGTACTGGTAGCCTATGGTGGCAGACTCCTTCATCACGTCGCCCAAGTTTCCGGTCATGGACAGGACACCCTTGCCCTCGCTGACGGAGCTCTCGATAAACAGGATCTCTCCGCCCATCGAAGTCCATGCGAGTCCGGTGACCACTCCGACACCCTCGTTGCCGTCCTGCCTGTCATGGAAGGCCACGGGCAGCCCGAGATATTCCTTGAGGTCGCCCTTCTTGACCACCGGCCGGCAGACCTCGCCGAGGGCCGTCTTCTTGGCCGTCACCCTGGCTATCTTGGCTATCTGCTTCTCAAGTCCGCGGACTCCGGACTCATGGGTGTACTTGTCGATTATCTCCTCCATGGCCGAGCGGTCTATCCGCAGCTCGCCCCTTTCGAGGCCATGCTCCTTTATCTGCTTGGGCAGCAGGAACTTCTTTGCGATTTCCAGCTTCTCCTCGGCCAGATAGCCGGTCACGTTAATCAGCTCCATCCTGTCGAGCAGGGCGGGCTGGATGGTGGAAATCGTGTTGGCCGTGGTGATGAACATCACCCTGGACAGGTCATAGTCAATATCCAGATAATTGTCGTGGAAAGTGGAGTTCTGCTCGGGATCCAGGGCCTCCAGCAGGGCTGACGAAGGGTCGCCCTTGAAGTCGCTGGCGATCTTGTCAATCTCGTCCAGCACTATGACAGGGTTGGAAGTGCCGGCCTTGCTTATGGCCGAGAGTATGCGGCCCGGAAGCGCTCCGACATAGGTCTTCCTGTGCCCCCTGATCTCCGCCTCATCGTGCATGCCGCCGAGGGAGATTCTCTCATATTTGCGTCCGAGAGCGGCGGCTATGGACTTGCCGAGACTTGTCTTGCCCACTCCGGGAGGGCCGTAGAGGCACAGTATGGGGGACTTCATGTCGCCCCTGAGCATAAGCACGGCCAGATGCTCGATTATCCTCTCCTTGACCTTCTCCAGCCCGTAGTGGTCCCTGTCCAGGACCTTCTGGGCCTTCGCCAGGTCGCGGCTGTCCTTGGAGCAGTAGTTCCAGGGCAGGTCGAGCATGAACTGAAGATAATTGTACTGTATGCTGTATTCCGGAGCGGAAGGGTTGTAGCGCTCAAGCTTGGCGAGCTCCTTGTCGAAGGTCTTGGCCACGCTTTCGGGCCAGTCCTTCCTGGATGCGGCCTCGCGCAGGCGGTCTATATCCTCGTCCCCGTCCATTCCGAGCTCTTCCTGGATGGTGCGCAGCTGGTTGTTGAGGTAGTATTCCCTCTGCTGCTGGTCGATTTCGGACTTGACCTTGGTATTGATCTCCTGCTTGATCTTGAGCAGCTCTATCTGCCTGTCCAGGCAGGCAAGCAGCTTCATGCCGCGCTCCTTCAGCGAGTCATATTTGAGAAGGCCCACCTTCTCGTTGAAATCCTCGACCTCGATGGTGGTCGCGATGAAGTTGACCAGGAAGCCGAAGTCCTCGATCGAGTTCAGCGCGGCGATGGCCTCCTTGGACGCGAAAGAGGAAGACCTCAGCACGGCGGAAGCCTTTTCCTTGAGGGAGTCGGCCACCACCTTCACGCCGGTGTCGGTCATGTCGGCGGGGACTTCGTCGAGATATTTCACCACCCCCCTGAGATAGGGCTCGGTCTCGGTTATGCGTTCCAGCCTGACTCGGGCTATGCCCTGGAGAACCGCCGACACGGTCCCGTCCGGAAGCTCGAAGGTCTTGACCAGCTTGGCCACGGTGCCATATTCCGAAAGGTCGGAAAGCTCGGATGGATCCTCGTTGGATACGTTGACCTGGGGGACTGCGCCGATATAGGAATTGTACTTCTGGGCCTCGGAGATAAGCTTGAGCGACTTCTCCCTGCCTATGGTGATGGGGAATATGGTCCCGGGGAACAGGACCGCGTTCCTGAGCGCAAGAATCGGGAGCACGTCAGGCAGGTCTTCGGCCTTGACCCTGAGCGGGCCTTCTCCGGTCATGACCGGAATTATGCTCACTTCCGAAGCGCCGGGAACGAAAAGTATGTTGTCTGTATTGTTCATAATATCTCTTTTCACGGGGCCGGGGTCCGTCCGAAGGCATGACAAAGTGTCATGGAGACAATATCCCCCGACCCGCAGGGCTGATATGGTCAAGCACCATGCCAGGGACGCGGCCATGCAAAACAGCTTTTTATTTTTGGTAATTCATAAAAACCGCTTAACTTTGTACCCAATTAGCCTTCAAACCGATAGATAGAACTCAATATAATATAAACACATCTTAAATCATGGCAAAGGTAGATATCGATAATTCGACTTCGACAACCAAGGCGGACATCGTGAGCGAGGTGGCAAAGGCCACCGGAATCGAGAAGACAGCCGTCCAGAATGTGCTCGAGGCCAGCATGTCTGTCATCAAGGATTCCCTTTCCAAGGGCAAACCCGTATATCTCAGGGGATTCGGCAGCTTCATCATCAAGCACAGGGCAGAAAAGGCCGCCAGAAACATCACCAAGAACACCACAATGACAATTCCGGCACACGACATCCCGGCTTTCAAGCCTGCAAAGGTTTTCGTGGCAGCCGTAAAGAAATAAACTTAAAACTTAAACAATATGCCTAACGGTAAAAAGCACAAACGTCACAAGATGGCGACTCACAAGCGCAAGAAACGTTTGCGCAAGAATAGACATAAGAAGAAATAATTCTTCTGAGTCTGCCATTTTAGCAGTGGGCTGGAGCCCGCTAAAAAGCTGAAACAAAGGGCCGACCGGGATGCGGGAGGCCCTTTTTCCATTTCATGAAGCCGGAGAGCCGGCTTCATTTGCCAACAACGGAAATTTCTGATGGAATCAGAGAAGGAACTTTTAAAAGATCTGATCGTCGATGTAGAATCGACTGAAGTTCGGATAGCCCTGATGGAAAACCACAGGCTGATCGAATTCAACACCGAGTCCACTTCGGGGCGGGGCTTTTCGGTCGGGGACGTATACCTCGGCAGAGTGAAAAGAGTCATGCCGGCCCTGAATGCGGCCTTTGTGGATATCGGAGACGAAAAGGAAGCCTTCGTGCATTACCTGGATCTCGGACTATATTTCGGCGCCTTCGACGAGTTCGTGCGGAAGACCAACGCCAACACCGCTTCCAAGGAACTCTTTTCTGGCATAAAGCTCGGTCCCATACTCGAGAAGGAGGGCAAGATCGAGAACGTGCTCAAGAAGGACCAGATGGTGATAGTCCAGATCGTGAAGGAGCCGATCTCCACAAAAGGTTCTCGACTGACTGCGGAAATTTCATTGGCAGGAAGAAACATTGTACTGCTCCCCTTCGCCGAGAAGGTGAGCATTTCCCAGAAAATCTCCTCCAAGGAGGAGAAAAGGAGACTGGAGACTCTGGTCAAGAGCATCCTCCCGAAGAACTACGGCGCGATAATCCGCACCGCCGCCGAAGGAAAGAACGCGGCCGTGCTGGTCGCGGAGCTCAAGGCGCTGATAAACAAGTGGGAAGCCTCATGGAAAAAGCTCGAAGCCTCGAAAGGGGTGCAGGAGCTTTTCACCGAATACAGCAAGACCACCACTATCCTCAGAGATCTGCTCAACGACTCGTTCACCAACATCTATGTCAACAATGTGCGTGAATATGAGGACATCTGGAAATATGTCTCGCTGATTGCCCCCGAGAAGGAGAAGATCGTGAAGCTGTATGAAGGGAAGGAGCCCATCTATGACCACTTCGAGGTTTCGCGCCAGATAAAGAGTTCGTTCGGCAAGGTCGTCCCCATAAAGCAGGGCGCCTATCTGGTGATAGAGACCACCGAGGCCCTGAACGTGGTGGACGTCAACAGCGGCACGCGCGCGAAGACCAACGAGCAGGAGGAGAACACCTATGAAGTAAACCGCTATGCGGCCGAGGAGATTGCCAGGCAGCTGCGGCTCAGGGACATGGGCGGAATCGTGATAGTGGAC
>CAVIVH010000060.1:0-7766 GCA_963646185.1 bacterium
CCGGCCCCTCCCACAATCTGCTTCGTCCTGCTGACGCAGAACTCGCATCTTGCGGACCCCGCCCCCTACCCATGTCCGAGGGTGGACATGCTCTCCGCAACCTGTCACCCGGAATCCATTTGCTGGTAAGGACGGGGCGTTTGAATTTGTTTAGAAGGGCGGAGTTGCCATTTTAGAAGAATTTTGTAACTTTGCGTGCTTTTGTTTAAAATGACAGGAATTTTCGGTTAAAGTGAGAAGTAGTACATTTTGGGATAATGAGTTAACCCCTGCCTTCAAGGCTTTGAGGGGATATGTCGGTTTCCTTGCGCACAAGTTTTATTACAACCGTGTGTGGTATGTGAACCCCGACCATGTTCCGGCAGGAGGCACTCCGCTGGTGATAGTGGGCGACCACCAGAACAGTCTCAACGACTCTCTGGGCTATGTCTTCTCCATCAGGGACCGCAAGGTCCATTTCCTGACCCGCGCAGATATCTTCACCCTGGGCGCAGCCGTCTCCAAGTTCCTGTACTGGCTCGGACTCCTGCCGTCCTATCGCCTGCAGTGGGAAGGCGCCGAGGCTCTCGCCAACAACAAGGCCACCTTCTCCGCCGCCGAGGATGTCCTTCTCAAGGGTGGCACCGTCACCCTTTTCCCCGAGGCCGGCCATCAGAACAAGCACTGGCTCGGGCCCTTCACCTCAGGCTACCTTCAGATAGCATTCAACGCCGCCGAAAGGTCCGGCTTCTCCAAAGAGATATTTATCCTGCCCACCTGCAACCACTACTCCGAATATTTCGGGCTGCGGACGGACATGATGGTCCGTTACGGGACCCCCGTCTCGATAGCTCCATATTACGAGCTCTACAAGACCAAGCCCAGGACGGCCAAGCGCCAGGTGGACGCCATTGTCCGCGGACAGATAAAGGGCATGATGCTCGATATCGAAGACCTGGACAACTATTCCGCCATAGACTATATCCGCACGTCCGCCTTCGGAACGGAGTTCTCCCGTTCGCAGGGCCTGGATCCGGACAAGCTGCCGGAGAAGCTCGAGTCTGACAGGACTCTTGTCGCGGAGCTAGCAAAAGGCGGAGAGGAAGAGAACGGCAGCCTCTATGGCGATGTCCGCACTCTCCTGGACCTCTGCCGCGAAGGCGGATTCGGAGAGGCTCAGCTGTCCCGGAAGGTGACTTCCCTCGGCGTCGGCCTCAATTTCCTGATTCTTCTGCTCACGCTGCCGCTTGCGGTGTTCTGCCTGTGGCCTTCGGTCATAAGCTGGGGCCTTCCCAAGCTGCTGGCCGGCAAGATGAAGGACAAGATGCTGCTGGGATCGTTCGTCATAGGCCTCAACGTCCTGTTCATCCTGCCCATATGCGGACTGATAACGCTGGTCTGCACCTGGATCGGACACGGGTTCCTGCGCGGAATAGTCTATGCGGCCCTGCTGCCGATATTCTGCCTGCTGGAGTGGTTCTGGTACACGCTTTTGAGAGACACGGTCAGAGACTTCAATTTCCTCAGGAACAGGGGCGGCAGAGCCTCCTCCGCGGCAGCCCTGAGAGAAAGGGTATTTGCCGGACTGAGGATCCGGTTCGGAGTGAAAGGGCCGGAAAACCAACATATTGAAAAATGAAGAACAGAGTAGTCATAACCGGCATGGGAATATACTCATGCCTCGGAAAAACGCTGGACGAAGTCCGCGACTCCCTCTACAACGGAGTCTCCGGCATCGTATATGATCCGGAAAGGAAAGAGATGGGCTTCCGCTCGGCTCTGACCGCAAAACTGGACGAACCCGACCTCAAGAAGGAGCTTTCCCGCTCCCAGAGAGTCTATATGCCCCAGCAGGCGAAATTCGCCTACTGCGCCACCAGAGACGCCCTCAGGGACGCCGGCCTGGACGAGGCCTATCTCACATCCCACGAAGTGGGACTCATCTATGGCAACGATTCTTCCGCAGTCCCGGTCGTCAAGGCCGTTGACGTGATGCGTGAGAAGAAGGACACGACCCTCTGCGGCTCCGGTGCCATTTTCCAGTCCATGAACTCCACCGTGACCATGAACCTTGACTGCATATTCAAGCTCAAGGGCATGAACCTCACCGTCTCGGCCGCATGTGCCAGCGGTTCCCACGCCATAGGTCTCGGTGCCCTGCTCATCCAGGACGGACTTCAGGAGATGGTGGTCTGCGGCGGCGCACAGGAGGTGAACGCATGGTCGGTCGGCTCGTTCGACGGCATCGCCGCGTTCTCCACGAGGGAAAGCGAGCCCACCAAGGCCAGCCGTCCCTTCGACCGCGACCGCGACGGACTCGTGCCCGGAGGCGGAGCCGCCACGGTGATACTCGAGAGCTATGAGTCTGCAGTCAGAAGAGGCGCCAGAATCTATGGCGAAGTGCTCGGCTACGGTTTCTCCGGCAACGGCGACAACATCGCATCCCCCAATGTTGACGGACCCGCTAGGGCTCTGGAGATGTCGATCAGGCGCTCGGGCATAGGCCTGGACGAAATCGGATATATCAACGCCCATGCGACCTCGACCCACGTGGGCGACACCAACGAAGCCAAGGCCATATATAAAGTCATCGGTGACAGGAGGATAGAGGTGACCAGCACCAAGTCCCAGACTGGTCACGAGATGTGGATGGCCGGCGCCAGCGAGATCATCTATTCGATGCTCATGATGAAGAATGACTTCATCGCCCCCAATCTCAACTTCGAGAACCCCGATGAGGATTCCGCCAGGCTGCTGATCCCTTCGGTGAGGGTGGAGAAGCATTTCGACACCTTCCTTTCCAATTCCTTCGGTTTCGGAGGCACCAATTCATCACTGATAATAAAGAATATAAAGTAGAAAGAATATGAACAGAGAAGAACTTGTTTCAAAGATCAATTCGGCCCTTGCCGAAGAATTCGAGGTGGAAGAGTCGGAGATCACTCCCGATGCAAACGTCAAGGACACCCTGCAGATCGACAGCCTCGGTCTGGTGGACCTTGTGGCTCTTCTTGAGTCCGATTTCGGCTTCAAGGTGCAGGGCAGCGAGCTCGCACAGGTGAAGACCTTCGGAGCTCTCTACGATTTCGTGGCCTCCAGGACCGCGTAGTCCCGCTTCTTTTTCCATGGACATCAAGGAGCTTATCCCCCAGCGGGAACCGATGATCATGGTGGATTCCTTCGGGGAGATTTCTCCGGAGGAATGCGTTTCCTCCCTGACTGTCAGGGAGGACAACATTTTCTGCCGTGACGGAAGGCTTGCGACCCCGGGCGTGATTGAACACGTTGCCCAGACAGCCGCCGCAAGGGAAGGGATGGCCACATGGAAAAACGGGGAGCCGCCCAGAATCGGCGTGATAGGCGAGGTCAAGAAGTTCTCTTTCTCCGGCCGCCTTCCTGCCTGCGGCGAGACCGTCACCACCAGGCTCAAAGTCCTCGGCCGCGCCGCGGAAGTCACTCTCGTGGCTGCCGAATCGCGTGTGGGTGAAGAACTTGTGGCCGAAGGGAGACTCAAGCTCGCCATGCGTTAAAATCTGCCGGAGGTGAAAGAAATTTCTGAAACCATAGAAGTGAGGGTGAGATTCTCCGAGGTGGATCCCATCCGGGTGGTCTGGCACGGCAGCTATGTCAGGTACATGGAGGACGCCCGAGAGGCCTTCGGCCGCAGATATGGCCTCAGCTATATGGAAATCTTCAATTCCGGCTATTATGCGCCGGTCTATGACATGCATCTCCGCTTCGAGCGCAGCGCCGGGGTGGACGACGTGCTTCTGGTCAAGATCACATGGCGTCCGGCGATCGGAGCCAAGCTCTGCTTCGACTACAACATAAGCCGTAAAAGCGACGGCGCGCTTCTGCTCGAGGCTTCCACCATCCAGCTTTTCACCACCTCGGAAGGCGTGTTCGAACCCTCCGCTCCCCAGTTTTTCAAGGACTGGCAGGAGAGGATGAAATCTTTGGAGTGATATGCTTATTCCCGACCTGTATTCCGTCGAAACCTCGTGGAAGGAAGACGGACTTTCATGCTACGGACTGGTCCTGAACCCCGGATGCCGTGTCTATGGGGGACATTTCCCCGGCGAACCCGTCACTCCCGGAGTGTGCTCCATAGAGATAATGGCAGAATGCGCGTCCGCATCGGCCGGAAGGGAACTGGCAGTTTCCAGGGTCGCGGACTGCAGATTCCTGAAAATCGTTTCCCCCGGAGCGCTTCCGCGGCCGGTGGTGAAACTTTCCCTTGTCCCGAAAGACGACGGGACATGGACACTGAATGCCTCGATGGGCGACGGCAAGGAAGACTACGTCACCCTGAAGGCCGAACTGAAAGGATAAGAATAAGAATATGGACAGGATTTTTGTTCCGATATACCGATTTTTCGCCCGCCGGCGCGGACTTATGTATGCAGTCCTCGTTCTGAGTGCGGCGATTTTCGTTTTTTTCGGTCTGAAGCTTAAATATGAGGAGGATATTTCCAAGCTGGTGCCCAACTCCGGAAACGGAGAGAGCACCCTCGCCTTCGGCAATCTCCGCGTCAAGGACAAGATATTCATACAGATAGCCGAAGACGGCGCCGATCCGGGCACGCTCGGCGGCTATGTGGACGAGTTCATGGACTCGCTCCTGCTCGCGGACTCATCCTCGCGCTACATCTCCGACGCGCTCTACAGGATAGGGGAGGACGACATCATGAACGTCCTGGACTTCGCCCTGACCCATGTCCCCTCGTTTGTGGACACTTCGTGCTATGCGGCCTTCGACGGGGCCCTCGCGGACCTGGACAGCCGCATGGAAGAAAACTATGACCTGGTGATGGAAGACATGACCGGGTCGGCCACCCAGATGGTCGCCACCGACCCGCTCGGACTCAGAAGCCTGATCCTGGAGCGTCCCGACATGGGATATTCCTTTGTGGACGGCCACATATTCTGCGCCGACAGCTCAGTGGTGCTCGCCTTCATCTCGCCCGATTTCTCGTCCATGGATTCCGGCTCCGGAACCCGCCTTTCGGACAGGATAGACGAGCGCATGGAGGCTTTCTCTCAAGCCCATCCCGATGCGAAGGTCTATGTCCACGGTTCCCCGATACGCGCGGTCTGGAACTCCCGCACCATAAAGCATGACCTGCTCTGGACGGTCGGTCTGTCGCTGCTGGTCATCCTTTTCTTCATATGCCTGAGTTTCAAGAGCGGCAACGTGCTCTGGCAGCTGGTGCTTCCGGTGCTGTATGGTACCTTCTTCGCGCTGGCCTGCATGTACTGGATCAAGGGCGGAATGTCGCTGATGGCCCTCGGCATAGGCGCGATAGTGCTCGGCGTGGCATTGAGCTACTGTCTGCATGTGATTGTGCATCACCGCTTTGTGGGCGACGCCGAGAAGATGCTCCGCGATGAGTCCACCCCCGTGTGCCTGGGCTGCATCACCACCATAGGCGCATTCCTGGGCCTGCTGTTCACCAGCAGCGACCTGCTCCGCGACTTCGGTCTGTTCGCGTCCTTAGCCCTAGCCGGAGCCACCGTCTTCGCGCTTGTGTTCCTGCCGCACTTCCTCAAGGAGGGCGACGTGAGGCGCAACCGCGCGGTGTTCTCCTTCATAGACAGGGCCAACGGCTTTCCCTATGACCGCAACGCGCCCCTGCTCATAGCCGTGTGCGCCGTGATTGCGGTGGGCATAGCCTTCGCCCCCAGGGTCAAGTTCGACACCGACCTGCGCAATCTGGGCTATATCCCTGCGCAGCTCGCCGATGCCGAAGCCCTTTATGCCGAGAAAAACACCCACGGAGAACAGCAGCGCTATTATGCCGCCGCCGCTCCCACACTGGATGGGGCCCTGAAGGCCGATGCAGCCGTGAGCGCCGTGCTGGATTCCCTGAAAGACGCCGGGGCAGTGGACCGCGTGTCCGCGCCGGTGTCCACCCTTTTCATCCCGCTTGATGCGCAGCAGGAGAGGATAGACGCATGGGAGGCCTACTGGAATCCGGAGAAAAAGGCTCAGGTCCTTGCCGCCGTGCGCCGTTCGGCGGCCGCCCACGGACTGGACCCTGACATGTTCGGACCCTTCGAGGCCATGATCAACGCTCCCTATGAGCCCGAATCGCTCTATGAGGCCGGCGTGCTCCCCGCAGGGCTCGTGTCCAACTTCATCGAGGAGTCCGGTGACAGGTTCCTGGTGTTCAATTCCGCGCTGCTTCCCGCCGCGGAGAGGGAGAATGTGGACAGGGCGGTGGCCGCGAAGCCCCATTCCCTCGTCGTGGACCCCTTCTTCTACACCAACGACATGGTCCGCATCATCCACGATGACTTCAACGTGATCCTGGGCATCTCCTCGCTCTTCGTGTTCCTGGTGATGCTGCTTTCCTTCAGAAGCCTTCTGATATCGGTCATATCCTTCCTCCCGATGTTCTTCAGCTGGTACATCGTGCAGGGCCTCATGGCGATATCCGGCATAGAATTCAACCTGATCAACATTGTCGTCTCCTCCTTCATCTTCGGAGTCGGAGTCGATTACAGCATATTCGTGATGGAAGGGCTCCTTTCCGGAGCGCGGACCGGGCGCGACGATATTCTGGAATGGCATAAGGCCGCCATATTCTTCTCGGCGGCGGTGCTGATAGTGGTTGTGGTCTCGCTGCTGTTCGCCGAGCATCCGGCCATAAACTCGATAGGAGTGAGCACCCTCATAGGCATGGTCTCCACCATACTCATAACCTATACGCTGCAGCCGTTCCTCTTCCGCCAGGCTCTGAAAATCAAGTTCTTCCGCAACAGGATAACCGGAAACAGGTGATGGCCGGAAGCGTGGTGATAATAGGCGCCGGTCTCGGCGGCCTGGAATGCGGACTCATCCTGGCCAGACACGGCTACAGGGTGACGGTGCTGGAACAGCATTCCCGGATCGGGGGCTGCCTCCAGACCTATTCCAGGGGCGGTCTGAGCTTCGACACCGGCTTCCACTATGTGGGCGGCCTGGAAGAAGGCCAGTCGCTGCGCCCGCTGTTCGACTATTTCGGACTTATGGACCTGCCGTGGACCAGGCTGGACCCCGAATGTTTCGATGAGGTGGTCATAGGCGGCAAGTCATATCCGTTCGCCTGCGGACATGAGCGCTTCGCCGACACACTTGCGGAATATTTCCCCGGCCAGAGACAGAACCTGCACCGCTATGCGGATTTCCTCAAGAGCGTGGGCGACAACATCCTGGCTCCTTTCCGCCCCGGGACTCCGGGCATCAATGAACTGTTTTCCCGCAATGCCCGGGAATTCCTCGACGAGACCATAGACGACCCTCTGCTTCGCAAGGTGCTTTCCGGCACTTCGCTTAAGATGGAGCTCAGGGCCGAAAGCCTGCCGCTCTATGTCTTCGCGCAGAGCAATAATTCATATATCCAGAGCGCATGGAGGCTTCCCGGAGGCGGCGGACTGATTGCCGGCTCTCTGGCTTCGGGCATCAGGGCCATGGGCGGAGAGGTGCGCACCGGCGCGCGGGTAACCGCCATCCACTGCGCGTCCGAAAGCGATTCCTGCGCGAATCGGGCAGACAGGGTATCGACGGTGGAAACCGCTGACGGTGAACTGATTGCTGCGGACTGGGTGATATCCGATATCCATCCCGCCCTGACCCTGGACCTGGTGGGTCCCACGCGCGCCCTCAGACGCATATACCGGAGCCGCATCGGAGCTCTTTCCAACACCGGCGGCATGTTCACCGCCTCGCTGGTGCTGAAGAAAGACACGGTGGAGTATCTGAACCGGAATGTCTATGTGCACAGCGCCGATGCGGACCTGTGGAA
>CAVIVH010000061.1:0-541 GCA_963646185.1 bacterium
GTTCTACGCCATCCTCGGTCTCGTCGGAGCCCTCATGGTCTAAGACTTCCGCAACGATAAAAAAGACTGGCCGGTTTCCGGTCAGTCTTTTTTTGTAAAATAAAGGAGCGGACCGAAACGGTCTGCTCCTTTATTTCTGTGCCTTGTCCGGAAATTACTTCTGGCGGCTCTTGTATCTCTGATAGAATTTGTCCACGCGGCCGGCGGTGTCGACGAGTTTGACTTTGCCGGTGTAGAAGGGGTGAGAAGTGTTGGAAATCTCGACCTTCACGACAGGATACTCAACTCCATCGACTTCGATGGTCTCCTTGGTGGAGGCGCAGGAGCGGGTGATGAACACCGTGTCGTTAGACATATCCTTGAAAGCTACAAGACGGTAGGTTTCGGGATGAATTCCTTTTTTCATTTCTTAAATATTTAAGTTAACTATATATAGTCGAAAGATTCGCAAAGTTAGTCTATTTTATCGGAAATCAAAGGCGCCGGTCAGGATTTTTTCATCCTGACGGGCGGATCGTCATAAAGCGCATAGCGCCTGGCC
>CAVIVH010000061.1:551-7719 GCA_963646185.1 bacterium
GGCCTTCCTTATCCATTTCTGCTCCTCCGCCTTCACATGCTCCCTGGCGTCCTGGAACGAAATCTTCCCGTCCACATAGTCCTTCAGCACAGGATCGGCAAGCCGGCCGAAGAAGCCATCGCCCAGCGTGAACCGGTCATAGCGCTCCCTGAAATACCTCACCAGATGCAGAGTGTGCAGCAGCGAGTGGTATTCGGCGCCGGGCAGCAGGATTATCTGATAGCCCCGGCACACCTCACCGGCATATTTCCCGGCTACGGGGACAAAGGAGCACGGACGCATCACCGTCCCGTCGGGATACGGGACCGAATCCATGTCGGGCTCGATGAAAGGCGCTCCTATATATTCATACGGTCTGGGGGTGCCCAGTCCGGGGGTCACCGAAGTGTCCTCCCACAGCGCGCCGCCCACATACATGTTGCAGGTGAACATCCCGGAGAATTCCGGCGACGGGGCTATGGTCCAGGGCAGCAGCACCCGGTTGGAGGGCGTGGCCATGCAGGAAATCACATGCAGGGAGAAGGGACAGGAGGACTCGGACGCATAGAGGTTGCAGAGCTCTCCGAGGGTGAGCCCGTGCCTGTGGGCCACCCGCAGGACAGAAGCGTCGCAGGGGCCGGAGGGCATGGAACCTTCCACAAACCTTCCCACAGGATTCACATGATCGACGATATAGAGCGCCGGAGCATCGGGGCCCATCCCCGCGAGCATGTCCATAAGCGCGAACACCTCCGCGCTCTGGGCGCAGTATCTGGCTCCGTTGTCCTGGATTTCCACAACGACGGCCGACAGCTTCTCCAGGACCTGCGGTGCCGGGGCCGTCCAGATTCCGTCCAGTCCCGGTTCGGCCCCCTTCGGAGCCATCAGGGCCGCGAGATTCCCTCTTTTGCGGAATATTTCATACATATATCCCCGGCCGGAGACGTCCCAGCAGTTCTGGGTGCAGAAGCATCCGACCTTGCCGTCGAGAAGGGCTCTGTCGAGCTGGTCCTCGAGAGGAGTGGTTCTGAATGAGAACATATTATTTTCCGGCTATGCTTTCCGCCAGGGCGACAATCTCCCTGCCGAGGGCTTCGGCCCTTTCGGGGGTGGGAGCCTCGGAATAGATGCGGATTATGGGTTCAGTGTTGGACCTGCGCAGGTGCACCCAGCTGCGGTCTTTCTCGAAACTGATCTTCACGCCGTCGATGTCGTTGACGTCTTCGGACGCATAGATCCTTTTCATTTCGGACAATATCTTGTCTATCAGCGCCTTGTCAGACAAGGCTATCTTGTTTTTGGCTATATGGTATTGGGGATAGGAGGCTTTGAGCTCCGAGACGCTGACATTCTTCGACGCGAGGTTGCTGAGGAAGAGCGCGACTCCGACCATGGCGTCGCGGCCATAATGGCAGGCGGGATAGATCACTCCCCCGTTGCCTTCTCCGCCGATCAGGGCTCCGGTCTCCCGCATCCTGGTGGTGACGTTGACCTCTCCGACAGCGGATGCCTCATAGCGGCCGCCATGGCTCTCAGTCACGTCACGCAGGGCTCTGGACGATGACAGGTTGGAGCAGGAAACGGCCGTGTAGGGGCTCACGGCCCGGTCCAGGGTCACGCCTTCGGCGCGTGCCTTCTTTTCGGCGAGCGAGAAGATATAGTCGGCCACGCTGACCAGGGTGTATTCCTCCACGAAGGGTTCGCCATTTTCGCAGACGAAGGCGAGACGGTCCACGTCGGGGTCCACGGATATGCCGAAATCGGCGTGTTCGGCCACCACGGTCGAGCACAGCTGCCTGAGGTTTTCCGGCAGGGGTTCGGGATTATGGGTGAATTCGCCGGTGGGCTCGCAGTTGAGTCTCACGCATTCCACACCGAGCCGGTCCAGCAGGCGGGGCATGATTATGCCGCCCACGGAGTTCACTGCATCCAGCACGACCTTGAAGTGTCTCTTTCTTATGGCTTCGGCATCGACGGCTTCGAGAGCGAGCACCTTGTCTATATGCCCGTCGGTGAAGTCTCTTTCCTCGACGACTCCCAGGGCGTCCACCTCCGCGAAATCGAAGTCTCCGGACTCGGCCTTGGCCAGGACCTCGGCACCCTCGGCGGCGCTGAGGAACTCTCCTCTCTCGTTCAGGAGCTTGAGGGCGTTCCACTGGCGGGGGTTGTGGGAGGCGGTCAGGATTATGCCTCCGTCCGAGCCGCTGGCGGTCACGGCGATTTCGGTGGTGGGGGTGGAGGCGAATCCGGCCTTCACGACATCCACTCCGCAGGCGACGAGGGTGCCGACCACCAGGTCCTCGACCATCTCTCCGGAGATGCGGGCGTCCTTGCCCACCGTAACCTTGTATCTCTCATCGGCTTTCTTCGGCAGACGGCGCCTGAGGCAGTCGCAGTAGGCATAGGTGAATTTGACGATGTCCACAGGTGTGAGGGCCTCGCCGGGGCGCCCGCCGACGGTGCCGCGGATTCCGGATATAGATTTGATCAGAGTCATATTTTCATTATTTTTCCACAAAATTAGCGAAATATTTGGAGACTCAGGAAGATTTACATATCTTTGCAATCCATTCAAGAGACGCTGGGTTCGTATAACGGTTAGTACTCGAGATTCTCAATCTCGCAATAGGAGTTCGATTCTCCTACCCAGTACAAAGGTGGTGGAGACACTGCCTGATGATTATGAGGCGGCCCGTTTCGACAACGACCGCCTCTTTCGTATATTCACCTTTAACTGACACGCCCGTGAAACGCGGTAAAAAGATTCTGTCACTTCTGACACTCATAACGGTCCTGGTTCTGGCCGGACTGATTTATTTCAAATTCTTCTTCGTCTATTCCGAAGGCAACAAGACCGGCGAGCTCAACAATTTCGCACTGAAGGGCTTCGTGTTCAAGACCTATGAGGGCACCCTCATCCAGGCCGGAATCCGCGGAGGCCAGACTTCGGGGGCGCTGGTGGAGTCCAACAGCCTTTATTTCTCCGTGAAGGATCCCGAAATAGCAAAGGCTCTGCTGGAAAGCGGCGGCATGGTGGTCACCCTGCATTACAGGCACTACAAGGGAGTGCTCCCCTGGCGCGGCAAGACCACATATGTCGTGGACAAGATTTCATCCGTGAAGGAGTATGACTCGGCCGCCGAAATAGCCAATCCGCTCGGAGAATACGCAAAATGACGCCTGTCGTCATCGGCACCCGCTGCGGGGAGGTGAAAGGCCTTTCGGACGGGAGAGTGCGGGCGTTCAGGGGCATTGAGTATGCCCGTTGCCGCCGCTTCGGCCCTGCAAGGGAGACGGTGGGCTGGGACGGGGTGCTTGACGCCACGCGCCCGGGCAGCATATGCCCGCAGCCGGCCAGGAAGATTCACGGGACGGGGCCTTCTTCGGACCATTCTCAGAGCTGGGACGAGAACAGTCTCCGCCTGACCATATACACGCCTGAGCATGCTGAGAGAAGGCCGGTGATGGTGTGGATTCACGGCGGGTCTTATCTGGTGGGCGGCAGCGAGGAGGTGCGCTATGGCGGGGAACGGCTGGTGCTGGCGGGGGATGTGGTACTGGTGAAGATTTCCTACAGGCTGGGGGCGCTGGGCTATCTGTGGATGCCGGAGCGCGGAGCCGTGAATCTGGGGCTGGAGGACCAGAGGACCGCCCTGGCATGGATCCGGAACAATATCGGGGATTTCGGTGGCGACCCGGAGAATGTGACGGTGTTCGGGCAGTCGGCGGGGGCTCAGTCAATCGCCTGTCTGATGGCGACTTATGCGGAGACTCCGCCCTTCAGGAGAGTGGTTCTGGAAAGCCCGCCGCTGGGCATAGGCCTGAGTGCGGAGCGGGCCGGAAGGACGGCGAGACAGTTCGAAAGGCTGCTGAGAAAGAAGGGGCTGGATATGGACTCGGCTTCCGCTGCGGACTTTGTCGGGATTCAGGCGCAGTTCGCAAAGAACAAGATGCGGCTTCCGTTTATGCCGGTGACCGGCCTTTTTCCGAAGGACGGCGGCAAGTTTCTGAAAGACATAAATATAGCCATATGCTATAATGCGGACGAGACGGCCCCCTATCTGAGCGGGGTTCTCGGACCGCTGCTGCAGACCGGCGCCGGCAGACGGATCACGGAGGCGGCGACGCGCAGAATTTTTCTGGACCCGGTCAGAAGGTATGTAGCCGGAATGAGGGCTCTGGGGGCAGAGACGAGCCTCTACAGGATGTCGTGGCACCCGAAGGGGAATCCGCTGGGCTGCTGTCACTGCATCGAGATGCCGTTTCTGCTGGGGGAATATGACGACTGGAAAGATGCACGGATGCTCCGCGGGATGACGGCGGAGGAGTTCGCTTCCAACAGCGCGGCGATGCTCGCTTCCTGGACCGCCTTCGCCGCCGACGGCTCCCCCCTTGAAAATCAGTTACTTCAAGCCGTCAGAATGCGCTTTTGAGGGTGAAGCCGGCATCGGAGAGAGCCTTGCGGATGTTCTCGCAGTGCTCGTGATTCCTGGTCTCCATCGAAACGTGCAGCAGGCAGGCCGTGACGTCGGCCGTGTCGGCCGTCCTCTCATGCTGCAGCGAGGTGATGTTCGCACCCAGACCGGCGATTATCTTCGCTATCATCTCCAGCTCGCCTGGCTTGTCAGGCATCTCTATTGTCAGCTTGCACAGCCTTCCGCTCTTCTCCAGACCTCTGTTGATGATGCGGTTCAGGAAGTTCACGTCTATGTTTCCGCCGCTCACCACGCATACCGTCTTCCTGTCGCGACAGGCAACCTTCTCATACATGGCTGCGGCCACGGCGACAGCACCGGCGCCTTCGGCTATGAGCTTGCGTTTCTCCACCAGCCAGAGGATGGCAGCGCAAATCTCGTCCTCGGACACGGTCACAATGTCGTCAAGAAGTTCGTTGCAGAGCCTGAACGTATTCTCTCCGGGCTGTTTCACGGCAATACCGTCCGCAATGGTGTGAACCGCGTCGAGACACTCTATCTTGTGGTCATGGACGCTCCGGACCATGCTGGGAGCGCCTTCGGCCTGCACGCCGAACACCTTGACCCCGGGACAGAGCTGCTTGACGGCATAGGCCACGCCGCTCGCGAGTCCGCCGCCCCCGATGGGGACAATCACCTGCTCCACATCGGGAAGTTCGTCCAGAATCTCAAGGCCTATGGTGCCCTGGCCGGCGATCACGAGAGGATTGTCGAAGGGATGCACGAAGGTGAGGCCTTTCTCGTCCCTGAGCTTGAGAGCATACTTGTAAGCATCATCATAGACGCCGGGGACCAGGCAGATCTCCGCCCCGTAGGCGCGCGTGGCCTCCACCTTGGAGATGGGAGCGCCTTCGGGCAGGCATATGGTGGCCTTGATGCCGTATTTCTTGGCGGCCAGGGCCACTCCCTGGGCATGGTTTCCTGCGGAACAGGCTATCACGCCCTTCTCCCGTTCCTCTTCGGTGAGCTGGGAGATCATGTAGCCGGCGCCGCGGACCTTGAAGGAGCCGGTCACCTGCAGGTTTTCGGGTTTGAGGTACACCGGCATGCCCAGCGACTCCGTCTTGATGAGTCCAGTGGGGCGGATCACGCTTTTGAGCACGTGAGATGCTCTGTATATGTGGTCGAGCGAAAGTTTTGCGTCTGTCATTGTCCAATAAATGTGTTGAGACGGCAAAATTACAAAGAAAAAGCAGTATCTTGTTCTCCTGCCGAAAACATGCAAACACCAATTAATACCAAATCATCATGAAAAAGTCAATCTTAATGGCTGCCGCCGCCGTTCTCGTCTTCATGACGGCGTGCAAGCCCAAGACCGAACCTGTGGTCAGAATCGAGACCACCATGGGTGACGTGAAAGTCAAGCTCTACAATGAGACTCCCATCCACAGGGACAACTTCCTCAGGCTGGTGGACGAGCATTTCTATGACGGAATCCTCTTCCACAGGGTGATCAACAACTTCATGGACCAGTTCGGCGACCCTGACTCCAAGACCGCCGCACCCGGAGAGCCCCTGGGAGCCAACGATGTGGGATACACTCTCCCCGCCGAGATTCTGCCCAATGCCTATCACAAGAAGGGCGCGCTCAATGCGGCCAGAAATGGCAACGACATCAACCCTGAGCGCAGGTCCAGCGGTTCGCAGTTCTGCCTGTTCATGGGCACGGTGTTCACTCCCGAAGGGCTCGATTCTCTCGTGCAGAGGGAGAACAGCGGCAGAAGAAAGGATTGCCCTCTGACTCTCACCGATGAGCAGAGAGAGCTCTACACCACCATCGGAGGTTCCCCTCACCTTGACGGAGAGTACACGGTGTTCGGAGAGGTGATCGAGGGCCAGGAAGTGGTGGACGCCATCGCAGGGGTCGCCACCGATGAGGCTGACCGCCCCATCGAGGACGTGAAAATCATCACGATGGTCAGAGAAAAGTAGTCACGGGCGTCCGGCTGTCTCCTCCGGAGACCTGTGGTCGCCCGTGACCACATGAACGGGGAGACCGCCGCGAAGCGGTGGTGGGATGAGCGAAGCGAAGGTCTCCGGAGAGGAGACAGCCGGACGCACATAGCCAAAGAAAGGCGGCCATTGTTACATATCGGTAACATATTGCTAAATTTGCCGCCATGAAAGACAATATGGGTGGCAGGGACAGCATAGCCGGTGCGGACGGCGCAGCCAGCAGGGACAGCATGGAGGAGGCCTACAGCTTTTTCCACCAGAAATGGAATGTCTATAGAGGCAGCACCGACGAGAGACAGCGGGACGACATCGAATATGCCGTCGGGGCCTATGCTTCCGGCATGGACGGACGGGTCTATGCGCAGCTGTCCGCAGGGCGCGCGGGGTTCCTGATGGAGCACGCCTCTTTCGCCGCCGACCTGCAGGAGGCCGTCGATGTCCTTGAAAGAATGACAGTCTGAAAAAGGAATATATATTATGGATCATCTGCCGCTCGGCGACATCCCCATGCTGGTGTCATCGGTCAATTTCCTCCTCCGCGACGGGGAGTTCGACAATCTGGACGAAATCTGCGACTGCTACGGGATGCCCCGCGCCGAGATGGACCGCCTGCTCGCCTCTCAGGGCTACTCCTACAACGAGCGCCAGAACCGCATCATTTGACCTTCCCGTTCGACAGACCCGGCACCGGAAAGCCGGTTGATAAAAAAAAGGATGACTAAAAATTTAGTCATCCTGATTATCACCACAGATATATG
>CAVIVH010000062.1:0-7675 GCA_963646185.1 bacterium
CGAACTTAACAATTAACAGACAATGTCTTTAGTCATTCCCCAGAATTATCGGAACCTCCTCGGCGGAGTCCAGGAGACCGAACAGGCAATCAAGGCAGTAAAGGAAATGTTCCAGGACAACCTGTCCGCGCAGCTGGTGCTTCTCAGAGTCACCGCTCCTATGGTTGTTCTCAGCGGAACCGGAATCAACGACGACCTTAACGGTGTGGAGCGCCCCGTGCGTTTCCCCATCAGGTTTATGGGGGAGAAACCCGCCGAAGTGGTGCACTCCCTGGCAAAATGGAAGAGGCTTAAGCTGGCTGAGCTGGGCACAGAGCCCGGCAGAGGCCTTTATACCGATATGAACGCCCTGCGTCCCGACGAGGACCTGGACAACCTGCACTCCATCTATGTGGACCAGTGGGACTGGGAGAAGGTCATCCGCAAGGAGGACAGGACCCTGGATTTCCTCAAGAGGACCGTGAAGAGGATATATGAGGCCATCAAGGTCACTGAGAACATGCTCTATGTGAAGTATCCCCAGATTGTCCCCCAGCTGCCCGACGACATTTTCTTCATCCATTCGGAGGAACTGCTGAAGATGTATCCTGGCATGACTCCAAAGGAGAGGGAGAACGAGATTGTGCGCAAGCATAAGGCCGTGTTCGTGATCGGTATCGGCGGAAAGCTTTCCGACGGTTCCATCCACGACGGCAGAGCCGCCGACTATGACGACTGGAGCACTCCCAACTCCGACGGCTACAACGGTCTCAACGGCGACATTCTGCTCTGGGACGATGTCCTGGGCATGGCGTTTGAGGTGTCCAGCATGGGTATCAGGGTCGATGAGACGGCTATGGAGTATCAGCTGAAGGAGCGTGGCCAGGAGGAGAAGAAGAGTCTCTATTTCCATAAGCTTCTTCTTTCCGGCAAGCTGCCTTACACGATCGGCGGCGGTATCGGCCAGTCCAGGCTCTGTATGTACCTGCTCCGCAAGGCGCACATCGGCGAGATTCAGGTTGCGGTGTGGCCGGAGGAGATGAGGAGCGAGTGCCATAGCCACGGAATCGAGCTTCTGTAGTCCGCTGCGGTCAGCTGTCAGAGGTCAAACCTAAAAATATTATAGTATGAAACGCTTTTTATGCATAGCATTGATTGTTGCCGTCCTCGCACCGGGGTGCGGAACCATGTCCCAGACCGCTAAGGGCACTGCCATCGGAGCCGGTTCGGGCGCTGCTCTCGGAGCTATTCTCGGCGGAGTCATCGGACATTCCAAAGGTGCGGCCATCGGCGCCGCCATCGGAACTGCAGTGGGAGCCGGCAGCGGAGCCCTAATCGGGAAGAAGATGCAGAACAAGGCCGAGGAGCTCGCCCAGATCGAGAACGCCAAGGTGGAGACGGTCACCGACAGCAACGGCCTTGAGGCCATCAAGGTGACTTTCGCCAGCGGAATTCTTTTCCCCACCAACGGCATTTCGCTTTCTGACACATCCAAGGGCGACCTTTCCGAGTTCGCGAGCATGATGTCGGACATGCAGAACACCGATATCGTAATCTATGGCCATACGGACAACACGGGTACTTCCGAGGTCAATGACAGGATTTCGCGCCAGAGGGCCGAGGCTGTGCAGGCCTATCTCGTGAGCCGCGGCATCTCCGCGTCCAGGATGTCGGCCAGCGGGCTGTCCTACAGTTCCCCCGTTGCGGACAATTCCACCGCCGAGGGCCGTGCCCAGAACCGCCGCGTCGAGATTTATGTCATGGCCAATGAGGACATGGTCAATGCCGCCAACGCCGGCACGCTTTAGCAAGCTGAAGGGCGCCTGTCCGGCCGGAATTGCAATAAGTCGATATTGTGATAGATGCAATAGGTTGCGATAAGCTGCAATAGGCGGAAGCGCTGAAAAAGGATGACTGGAATTTAGTCATCCTTTTTTGCGTCAATTGGTTTGCGGGGTCCCCGATCGGCGGCCGTGCAAAACTCGTCCAGGCTGAGGGACCGCCGGTCCGGATTTGACTGTAGTGGTCAGCACCGCCGACAGCCCTATAGTCTGAGCAGCCATTTCCAGGCCGGGATGACCTTTATTATAAGACCGGATTCTCTGATTTCGCTTTCCTCGTCCAGGGTGATGATTTCCGCCCGGGAGAGCGGGCTCTGCCTGTGCAGAGCCACAAGCGCGTTAATTTCTCTTCTTCGTGTCTGGAAATCATCCATCTCGCATGAGACCTGCACCGCATAGGCCTCGTCCGGGATGAAGAAATCCACTTCTATGTTGCGGTTATAGAAATAGAGCCTGGGAGAATCTTCGTCACGGTTGTATTTCCTCTGCAGGGCGATTGCGCAGAGGTTTTCCAGCCTTTGGGCTTTCTCTTCTGACAAGAATATGCTCAGCAGTCCGTTATCAGTGAAGTAGTGCTTCTTTATGGTCTCCTTTTCTGCAAATTTGGATGCGAAGTTACTTAGACTGAATACCAGGCAGACATCTTGTGCATAATCGACATAATTGATTATCGAAGAGGTGTTTGTGCTGACCCCGGCGGATTTTACCATATTCGCAAGTCGGTTGTAGGATATCGGTTGCATCGTGCATTCGGCGAGGCGTTTCATCGCCAGCCGGAGAGCGTGAGTGTTTTTGACGTTGTTCCGTTGAATTACATCGCCCAGAAGTATTTTCTCATAGAGGCTGTTGAGCCAGTGCCGCTTGTTGTGGTAGAGGGCCAGTTCAGGAAAGCCTCCCCAGAGAAAATACTCTTCAAACAGCTGCTGTATGGTGCCTTTCTTCTGGCCGTACTCCCATCCGCTTTCGAGTTGAATGCCATGCGAACCGATGAATTCTCCGAACGAGTAGGGATAGACTTTCTCGTTGAAAAATCTTGAGCCCAGCGTGGTCGCTATGTCCCGGCTAAGCATTTTGGCATTTGAGCCGGTTATATAGACGCCGTATTTCTGGTTCGCAAGCCTTCTCGCGAAATGCTCCCACCCCTCGATGTTCTGAATTTCGTCAAAGAACAGTATGGGTTTCCCGGAATACATTGCAGCATAGGCCTGAAGTATCAGGTCGAAATCATCGGCGGCCATTCCCAAAAGGCGTTCGTCATCGAAATTGACATAGACCATTTCTGTGACCGGATGTCCTTGTTCCATAAGCATTTTCGCTCTCTGGTAGAGAAGGTATGATTTCCCGGCCTGACGGATGCCGACGAGAACATAGCGCCCTTGTTCCTCGAATTCGAATGGCCTGCTGTAGAGCTGGACTGTAAGAAGCTCTTCCTGTCCCTCCTTAATCAGGCTTTTGATGGTTTCTGTATTCATGGTGAGATTCAGATGCCTTTTTGTAGGACAAATATAGTGATTTTATCTATTGCCAATAAACAAAAATAGCCGATTTTATCTATTGCCAATAGATAAAATCGGCTGTTTCGCTCGTCCATGCCTGGGGACCGTGCAAAGTTCATCCATGCCCGGACCCGCCAGAAAAAGGATGATAGGCATGGTAACGACCTTTTTAGGGCTCTGCTTCCATGTGGATGCACATCTCGCGCTTTGAGTGGCATAGTGGCATGGACGACCTTTGCAGGAGTCATGGCCCTTGGAAAAATCGCCCCGGCCGCAGGGCTCAGTCGCCGTAGAGGTAGCGGTGCTGGCCGGGAGTGAGACTGTCGATGGCAATGCCCCAGTCCTTGAGCTTCAGGCGGGCCACTGCGGTGTCCACCTCGGCGGGCACATTGTGCAGCATGCGGCCCGGAACCCTCTCCAGCGTCCCCCTGTTGTCCACGAGATACTTGGCGCTGAGAGCCTGAATCGCAAACGACATGTCCATGATCTCGGCCGGATGCCCGTCGCCGGCTGCCAGATTCACAAGCCTGCCCTCGCCCAGAAGATAAAGCGTGCGGCCGTTCTCAAGCACATAGGCCATTATGTTGTTCCTGGCGGGATAGGACGAGACGGACATCTTCTTCAGACCGGCCACATCCACCTCCACGTCGAAATGTCCGGCGTTGCAGAGCATTGCGCCCTCCTTCATCAGGAGGAAATGCGCGGGAGTGACCACATCGCGGCAACCGGTCACGGTCACGAAGATGTCCCCGAGCGGAGCGGCCTGCTCCATGGTCATGACCCCGAAGCCGTCCATCACCGCCTCCATAGCCTTGACAGGGTCCACTTCCGTGACTATCACCTTGGCTCCCAGCCCTTTGGCGCGCATGGATACTCCTTTGCCGCACCATCCGTATCCGGCCACGACGACCGTCTTCCCGGCCACTATCAGATTGGTGGTCCTGTTGATGCCGTCCCACACCGACTGCCCGGTGCCGTATCGGTTATCGAAGAAATGCTTGCAGGCGGCGTCGTTGACCAGCATCATGGGGAACTGCAGGGAGCCCTGCCTGTCCATGGCCCTGAGACGGAGAATACCGGTGGTCGTCTCCTCGCATCCGCCTATGACAGAAGGGATAAGCTCCGGATAATGGTTGTGGATCATGTCCACAAGGTCGCCGCCGTCGTCGATTATTATGTTCGGGCCGGCCTCGATCACCTTCCTTATGCCGCGGGAATATTCCTCATCGGTGGCGCCATGGAGGGCGAACACGTTCAGGCCCTCGTGGACCAGAGCCGCGGCCACATCGTCCTGGGTGCTGAGCGGGTTGCTGCCGGTGACGAACATCTCGGCGCCGCCTTCGGCGAGGACCTCGCACAGATGGGCGGTCTTGGCCTCCAGATGGACCGAAAGCGCTATCTTGAGGCCTTTGAAAGGCTTCTCATGGCGGAATTCCTCCTCCAGTATGGCGAGCAGCGGCATATGCCTTCTCACCCATTCGATCTTGAGCTCGCCGCTCTCCCACAGGTTTATGTCTCTGATTTCCGATGTCATGATATGCTGATTATTAGGGGCGGAAGGCCCCGGAACGGCGTCAAAGTTATCGATAAATTTTGATAAAGCTGAGAAAGAGGGTAATTTTGCAGATACTATTATATCATAACCATGAAACTTTTGGAAGGAAAAACCGCCCTGATCACAGGCGCGGCCAGAGGAATAGGCAAGGCCATTGCTCTTAAATTCGCTTCAGAGGGAGCGGACATCGCGTTCACCGACCTCGTGATCAACGCAGACGCCGAAGAGACGATTGCGCAGCTCGAGGCCTATGGCCACAAAGTCCGCGCATATGCGTCCAATGCGGCAAACTTCGAGGAGACCCACACCGTAGTGGAGCAGATCAAGGCTGATTTCGGCCACATCGACATACTCGTGAACAACGCCGGCATCACCAAGGACGGGCTTATGCTCAAGATGACCGAGGCCCAGTGGGACGCCGTCATCGCCGTCAACCTGAAGTCCGCGTTTAACTTCATCCACGCAGTCACCCCCATCATGATGCGCCAGAGAGGAGGTTCCATCATCAACATGTCCTCCGTCGTGGGCATCCACGGCAACGCAGCCCAGTGCAACTACTCCGCATCCAAGGCCGGCCTCATCGCCCTGGCCAAGAGCATCGGACAGGAGATGGGCCGCAAGGGCGTCAGGGCCAATGCGATAGCTCCCGGTTTCATCGACACCCCCATGACTCAGGCTCTGCCCGAGGAAATCCGCAAGGAGTGGATTGAGAAGATTCCTCTCCGCCGCGGTGGCACTCCCGAGGACATCGCCAACGTGGCCACCTTCCTGGCCAGCGACATGTCTTCCTATGTTTCCGGTCAGGTCATCGAGGTGGACGGCGGCATGAACATGTAATAATCCGCGTCTTGTCGGGAAAATTCCGGATTTCTTTACCCGGGATAGGCCCCGAAGACTTAAATTGAGCCCCTGCTCCCGTTACGGAGCGGGGGCTTTTGAGTTATGGATTTCGGGGTGCTGTCATATGTGGCCGGAGCGGCGGCCGACCTGCTTATGCCGCGCGAGTGCATGGTCTGCGGGAGGAAGCTGCTGCACGGCGAGAGGCGGCTGTGCACCGCCTGTCTCTATGACCTGCCTCTGACCTATTTCTGGCTGCAGAGCAGGAACGCCATGGCTGACAAGCTCAACGCCCTGATTCAGAAGGAGCTGGACGATGCCGGAGAGATTGGCGGGGCTCCGGAATGCGGAGCCGAGTTCAAGGCCGGCGGCATCGGACGACAGAGCAGCCCACAGTCAGATTCAGGTCCGGTACCATATGCCTGGGCGCTGGCGCTCTATCATTACCGGGCCGGAAGCGGGTACGACAGCATAAGCAAGAGGCTGAAATATCATGGGGACCTTGCGGCCGGAAGGATGTTCGGGAAGATGTTGGCCCGGGCCGTCATGGACAGCCCTTATTTCGGAGCTCCGGACATGATAGTGCCCATCCCGCTGCACTGGACCAGGGAATGGAGCAGGGGCTATAACCAGGCAGGAGTCATCGCAGGCGCCATGGCCCGGGAACTGGGAGTTCACGAGTGTCCCCGGCTGCTGGTCCGCTGCCACAGGACCAGGACCCAGACCAGGCTGTCGGTCGCCGAGAAGGCCGCCAATGTGAAGGGTGCCTTTGCTGTGTGCGGGTCCGAGGCTGCGAAGCTGGCCGGCCGGGATTCATTGCATATTCTTCTGGTGGACGATGTGTTCACCACCGGAGCCACCATGCATGAGTGTCTCAAGGCCCTGCGGGCATGGTTCGGAGCCGCCGGCATGGACCCGGACCGCCTGCGGATCAGCGCCGCCACCCTCGGCTTCGCCGGCTGAGGACAGTGGCGGGGCCGCAAAAACCATTTTGCGGAATTTTTATATCTTTGCCGGGATAAGTACCGCCGCGTGCGGTATGCTTTGGTGGTGGAATGGTAGACACGAGGGACTTAAAATCCCTTGGGCAGAAATGTCCGTACGGGTTCGAGTCCCGTCCGAAGCACAGAAGAAGGGCCGCAGACAATCATCTGCGGCCCTTCTTCTGTGTCAGCGCCTTCTCAACCCCCGCCAACTGCTTCAGGGTTATTCGTCTCTTTTATTCTTATTGAATCTACTCATGGTTTTAGCGTAGCTCACAAGCGCGATAGCGAGACCAACTATAGCGACTAAGAAGAGAGTGAGTTCTGGAGAAAGGATAATTAAAAAGAGTCCGACAGCTACCACTATTACCCATATAATAGTACTGATTTCCATAACTGATTATTTTTATAATTAACAGATTATCAATTAAATACCATAGTAGTCCATTAGAAAGCGGTATTCATATCCTGTGCAATTTCCTTCAGACGATTTATCTGATCTGCAGAGAGGGAAACTGAGCCGGATTTGCTTTCAACATAAGCATCATAGACTTCTTTGACAATCGCTTTACTTGTCGTCTCCCGATACACTTCAGACAAAGGATGATTTCCCTTGCCGATTATTCGGTCCACACGAAATGCGTCGTCCAAGCAGTTACGCTTTCTCCGTGACAAAGAATCAACAACAGAGGAAAAGAACTCCCGTATGATAGACTCGGGCAGGCCTGTATCGAGAATTACCAATTTTATCGTGTATGCATAATTACCCTCCGTAGCTTGCTGCGCATCAAGGAAACAGAACCCGTAATCATCATTTTGGTTACCGATATTACTAATGCTATAGCCAATGTCGTATTTATCTAATTCCTTATAAACAGGACTACGTTCCCGAGTGCCGGAATCTTTGGTTTTGAGCTCATTCGACACGAAGACTTTCTTTAACGAATCTTCCGAGTATGAATGTCCAACGATTTTGCGTGTAAT
>CAVIVH010000063.1:0-3470 GCA_963646185.1 bacterium
GTCCTGCCCAGGGTCAGTTCGCCCCTGACATATTGCGAATACGGTGTGTTCCAGATCATTGACGAGCCGGTCGCGTCCTTTTTCATATAGCTCTTGAATGCGCTCAGGACATTTCCGGCTATGTCGAAATCCACCTTGGCATAGTGGTAGTCGGTCTTGGGATTGGCGTCGGAATTGGTCGTGTAGTAAAGCACGGAACCCAGGCCCAGGTCGAAGTGGTTCTGATAGGCATCCATAAGGAAAGGATTGCCGCTCAGCGTGTTATAGAATTCCTGGTCCATATGGAACAGCCTCACGATCTTGAGCTGGACGGGGAAGAGCTGATAGTTCAGCTTCTTCACCGTGCCGGAATAGCCATAGGACGCGGAGATGATTCTTCTGGAATACTCGGTCCTGTCCTGATGATTATAGGACGCCTTGATCTCGGTCCTGGGGACTACGCCCTTGAACCTGCTGCCCGGAATTCCCACGAAACGCGGCAGAGTGAGCCCTGCCGAAACGCCGAAGATCTTGGAACCCACATACTTGCCAGGCTTGAACTGGATGTCGCTCATGAAGCTGAGGTTGAGCATCTCGCCCCCGTGGAAAATGTTGCGGTGGAAGAACGAGAGCTCCGGGGAGATTCCGATCAGCCCCGACGAATTGGAGGAAGCCTCCAGATTGAACTTGAAGCCCTGCTGCCTGGCGGGGGTCAGGTTTATGTCGCAGTCCACTCTGGCGGAGTCCGCCTTGGAGAGGGATATGGTCACTCCGCCCAGCGAACTGAGCGAAGACATTCTGTTATAGGTGTTTGTGACGGTGGACTCAAGGTAAGGTTCACCCGGACGGATAGTGTTCAGACCGGTGAGGACGCTTTCCTTTATGCGGAAATCCTCCGGGATGCTGATGCCGACCCTGCCGAAGGTGAACTTCTTCATCTCTTCGGCGTCCCGGGGGGTCTGCGACCGGGTGTATTCCCTCACGGACATGTGCAGGCGCGCTTTGCCGTCGTGCGACGAGGTGTCGGCCTCGAAGAACCAGTTGTTTTTCGAGAAATCATAGTAGCCGATGCCCTTGAGGCGGGCGGAGGCCCTCTCCGACTCCTTCTCCAGAGCCGATTCCGACAGGAAACTCCCCTTCCGCACCGTGGTCATGGCCGTGTCGGCGAGGAAATCGGCGGCGAACTCTCCCCTTTCAGGCAGCGAAAGCTCAAGGCTGTCAATCACATAGCGCTTTCCCAGCGACACATCATAGACCGCAGTCACTTTCTTCTTCCTCACGGCGATGTCCGCGTCCACGGAGGAGCCGTAGTAGCCGATGTATTCCAGATGGTTGGCGATGTTTTCGGCCGATGATTCCAACAGATTCGCGTCATAGATGACGGGCGCGTTGCCGATTTTGCGGAAGAACTTGTCCATCAGGGTGTTGTTCTTCTTGCCGGACCAGTTATAGACGCACAGGAGCGGATTCCACGAGCCGGGCTTCTGCTTGATGTAGGAGTTGAGCTCGCCGGGATTGAAGGACTTGTCTCCGCCGGAGACGTTGACCTTGTTTTTGGTCAGCCTGTACTGGCCGTCGTTCAACACCCTCGTCGTGCTGCATGAAAAAAGAAGCAGCGACAGCAGAAAAACGAGGAATATGTGAAATGTCTTGCCCTCCATATGGCCCATGAATCATACAAATTTAGGTGCAGTTTTGATTTTATCCAAATTTTACCCATATTGAATAATATTTGTCAAAAGGAAGAAAATGTCACCTATTTCAAATAATCAGATAAAGCTGATAAAATCGTTGTCGGACAAAAAGTTCCGCGACAAATGCGGCCTGTTTGTGGTCGAGGGCGAGAAGATGGTTTCGGAGGCTCTCGCCTCCGGATTTTCCGTCGAGGAAGTTTACAGGAAGGAAGACATAGGCGAAAAAGCCATGGAGAGAATCACCGGCCTGTCCTCCCCTTCCCCCGTCCTGGCCCTCGTCAGGAAGCCGGCGGACGTGGACCGCGAGACGGAGGACGCCCCGGAAAACGGGCTCCATCTGCTGCTAGACTGCGTGAAGGACCCCGGCAACATGGGCACAATCATAAGGCTTGCCGACTGGTTCGGACTCACTTCGGTGACGGCCGCGCCAGGCTCAGTGGACATATTCAGCCCCAAGGTGGTGCAGTCCACCATGGGCGCGCTGTTCAGGATAAGATTCCGCTACAGCGACATCCCACGGCTCTGCCGCAGGTTCGAAGCCGCGGGCGGATGCGTCTATGGCACCTTCCTGGACGGGGAAAACCTCTGGCCGGCGCAGCTTGAGACCGGAATCGACAGGCCGGTGGCCGTGGTCATAGGCAACGAATCGCGGGGCATATCCCCCGAGACGGCCGCCTGCATAAGCCGCAGAATCACGATTCCCCCCTTCCCGCAGGGCCACAACGGCCCCGAATCGCTCAACGCCGCGGTCGCGACAGGCGTGACCATAGCCGAATTCCGCAGAAGAACATTATAGACTGATATTTCACCATGGACAGACAACCGGATTTCCCGACTCACACCTATGAGTCTCTGATGCTGTACAGAATCAAGCGCGTGCTCATGATCTGCAGCAACTACGATGCCTTCATCATGGAGGAAGACGGACGCATAGAGTCCAGAATAGCAAAGGAATACATGGATCTCAACATATCCAATCCCCCGTCGTTCATCTGGACCAACACCGCCGACTCGGCCAGGAAGATAATCGGGGAGGATTCCGGAATCGACATGGTGATCTGCATGTACAACGAGCACGACAGGGAGATTTTCCCCTTCGCCGCGGAGCTCAAGTCCGGAGGCCGCGACATTCCGTTCGTCCTGCTCATCCACTATTCCAGGGAGATACGCAAGAAGGTCATCTCCAGCTTCGACAACGGCGTGGACTATCTGTTCAGCTGGCACGGCAACGCCGACCTCATACTGGCCATAGTCAAGCTCTATGAGGACAGCCGCAACGCCGAGAACGACATCCTGAAGGTGGGCGTGCAGGCCCTGCTCCTGGTGGAGGACTCCATCAGATACTATTCCACCTATCTCCCCGAGCTCTACAAGCTTGTCCTGACCCAGAGCAACGAGTTCCTGAAGGAAACTCTGAACGAGGACCAGCAGAAGAACAGGAAGCGCTCCAGGCCCAAGATTCTCCTGGCCCGCTGCTACAGCGAGGCGCTTGAGCTCTATGGAAAATACCGGGGCAACTTCACCGGCATAATCACCGATGTTGGCATGGTGAACCGTGTGGGCGACCATGAGAGCACCGAGAACCACATGGCTGGATTTGACCTTGTGCGTTATATAAGGCAGGACAGTCCGCTGATGCCCATACTGATGCAGTCGTCGCAGGGCAATCTGGAAAAGGATGCGCACGCGATGAATGTGGGCTTCGTGAAGAAATATTCCAGGACCCTGTTCCTGCAGCTTTCCGACTATCTGAAGAACGAGTTCGGGTTCGGCGACTTCGTGTTCAAGGACGAGGAC
>CAVIVH010000063.1:3480-7550 GCA_963646185.1 bacterium
GTTCGGGCTGGGCACAAGGTTCCGCAGCGAGCACCACATAGTGGCCGGCGAGGCCAGAGAGTTCATAAAGAACCAGATCTATGCCTACCACAAGTCCGTGGGACGCGGCATAATAGCCAGGTTCAGCGCGGACAACTATGCCGACTACATCCGCTTCGCCCGCGTCGGCGACGGCTCCATAGGCGGCAAGGCCCGCGGTCTGGCCTTCCTCAACCGCCTGATACAGAAGTACTCGCTGTTCCATGCCTATGAAGGCATCTCCATATCCATCCCCAGGATGATAGTCATAGCCTCCGACTGGTTCGACGAGTTCATCCAGGAGAACGGCCTCCAGTACATCATAGATTCCGAGCTGACCGACGACGAGATTCTTTCCGAGTTTGTGGCCTCCCGACTCCCAGAGTCGCTGATAGCCCTGCTCCGGAAATATCTCGGGACAGTCCGCACGCCGCTGGCCATAAGGTCCAGCTCCAAGCTCGAGGACAGCAACTACCAGCCCTTCGCCGGGGTCTATTCCACCTACATGATTCCCTGCATAGAAAACGGCGACCAGATGCTCCGCATGCTGGACAAGGCCATAAAGAGCGTCTATGCTTCGGCCTTCTACAACGGCAGCAGGACCTATGTCCACTCCACCGGCAACCTCCAGAGCGAGGAGAAGATGTCCGTGATAATCCAGGACATATGCGGTTCCAGGCACGCCGGGCTCTATTATCCGATGATGTCGGGAGTGGCGCGCAGCGTGAACTATTACCCGGTGGAGGGCGAGTCGCCCCAGGACGGAGTGGTGAATGCGGTCTATGGTCTCGGAAAGGCGGTGGTGGACGGAGACAGGACTCTGCGCTTCAATCCCGGCTATCCCGGCAAGATTCTCCAGCTTTCCAGGAACGACCTGGCCCTGAACAGCACCCAGTCCATGATGTATGCGCTCGACCTGCGCCCCGGTGCCTTCAAGATCTCCAAGAACGACAGCATAAACCTCGTCTCCATCCCCGTGACCGAGGCTCTGGAACAGGATCCCAACCGCGACCTGGTATTCTCCACCTTCGACCTGTCCAGCGACATGATAGTGCCCGGCACCCATGCTTCCGGACCCCGGATAGTGTCCTATGACGCCATACTCAAATATGGACGGTTCCCGGTGGCCAGGGCTCTGGACGACATACTCAAGATCTGCCGCAAAGAGCTGATGGGCGAGGTGGAAATCGAGTTCGCCGCCGACCTGAGGAGCGACGGAAGGCTGGCCCTGAGGCTGCTGCAGGTGCGCCCCGTCGGAGAATACGGCACCCACAGCGATGCCGGCTTCGATGCTGTCAGAGATTCACTTACAGAGACTTATGTAAGCTCGAAGGAAGCTCTCGGCAACGGCTTTATGGAAGGGATTGACCGCATAGTCTATATCTCCCCCGCCGTGTTCGACACTCTCAAGACCAGGGAAATGGCCGCGGAAGTGGCCAGGATAAACGCGTCGCTGCGCGAGGAGGGGCACGGCTACCTGCTCATAGGCCCCGGCAGATGGGGCTCTTCGGTGCCGAGCCTGGGCATTCCGGTCATATGGAGCGACATCTCCGAGGCCAGGATGATAGTGGAATGCAGCATAGAGGGTCTCCGCGTGGAGCCCAGCCAGGGCACGCATTTCTTCCAGAACATCACCTCGCTGGGCGTGGGCTATGTGTCGGTGGACATGGTGGAAGACCCGTCCTCGCTCAACACGGCGGCTCTCGACGGGCTCAGATGCCTCTTCTCCGGGACCTATGCCAGGGTGCTGGAATGTCCGGAAGGATTTACGGCCTATGTTGACAGGAAATCAAACAGAGCCGTGGTCGGGGTCAAGCCTTAGCATCACCGCGTCCCAGGCCTTGACCTGCACCCGGACCGGGACGGAAGGGTTGAATCTGCAGGTCTTGGGCAGAGCCATCCAGTCAAAGGCGTGCTGCGGGATGTGGATGTCCATGTCGGCGTCCTTCCCGGCGAAATTGCAGACGAAGAGCAGGGTGGTGTCGTCCTTATGGCGCAGGAAGGCGAAATGCCTGTCCTTGTCGAAGCCTCTGGAAGAGAGGTTGCAGTAGCACAGGTCATAGGTGACGCCCTCCGTTATGGCCGGCTCCGAGGCCGCCAGGCTCAGCGCCCTGCGGTATCTTTCGAGCAGCGCATAGGTCTTCTCGTCAAGCCTCTTCCTGCCGTGCAGCGACTCGTAGAGGTCTGAGACCGAATTGATTTTCCACCAGTCGAATATGGTGGTGCGGTTGTTCTTGCCGCTCATGCCCTCGCAGTCCTGTCCGCTCTCCCCCACTTCTTCGCCGAAATACAGCATGAAGGGCGCGGTGTTGAAGAAAAGCGAGGCGTAAAGTGCCGGGAAACAGTGCTCCGCGTCCCCTGCCAGCTCCGGCGAGGGGAACCTGGGCTCGTCATGATTCTCCAGGAAGTTCAGGACCTTGGGCTGCAGGTCTCCCAGATACTGCCAGTTGCCGGTGATTCTCCTGGCGCTCTGCCACTCCTCCACCGGGCCGCCGTCCGCCGAAGCGTTTCTGCGGACTATGTCGCGGAGCGCGTCATAGAGGCCGGACTTGTCATACATCAGGTCGAAGCCCACCTTGCGGACATAATTGGAATACTGGCTCCGGTTATAGATCTCGCCTATGAAGATGACCTCCGGAAACTCACCTTTAATCTTCTCTATCAGCCATTCGAGGAAGGCAGAGGGGACGAGCTCCACCATGTCGCAGCGGAAGCCGTCCACGCCCTTCTGCGCCCAGAACCGGACCGCCTCATACATCTTGTCCCATGTGCCGGTGTGGAAGTCGCAGTAGTTGATCTTCACCGAGTCATACCAGTCGTTGATTCCGGGCGCGGAGTTGTAGCAGTTGCCCGTGGCCTTTGCCGGATATTCGCTGTAGCCGCTCTTCACCGGCAGCTTCAGCCTCTCGCCGGGATAATAGAAGAAGTCGTTCTCGGGGAGCCAGTGCCTGGTCACGTCATCTTCGGCTCCGAGCACCGGATGGCCGTTGGCGTCCCTGCCGTCCTTTATGGGGCCCGGCGAGACCCTGCCATAGTCCCTGGCCACATGATTGGGCACGAAGTCTATGATCACCTTCAGTCCGGCCTCATGGGTCCGCCGCACCAGGTCCTCGAATTCGGCCATGCGGTTCTCCGGATTGGAGGCCATATAGGGGTTGACGTCGAAATAGTCTATTATCGAATATGGGGAGCCTGCGTCGCCCTTCACCCATGAAGGGTCGGAGGGAGAACAGCCTCTGGTCCTGCATGCGGTGGCATGGCGTATTATGCCTGTGTACCAGACATATGAGGCCCCGAGACTTTTTATGTGCGCGAAGGTTTCGGTATCTATGGAAGAGAAGGTTCCCGTTCCGTTCTGCTCGATTGTGCCGCCCTTGACTCTGCCGCCGCCGGAGTTGCCCCACAGCCTGTTCAGCATCTGATATATGATGAATTTCATGTCAGGTCTTTTTTCAAAACACTCAGGATTATCCTTGCAAAAAACATGAAAAAAGACCGCCGTCAGAAGGAAAATTCGTGACGGCGGCCTGTGAATTTCGGAATCTGTCCGGATTACCAGTTCAGAATCTTCTTGAAGTCATATCTGGACGGGTCCTTGACATACTTGGCAGCGGCCTCATAGTCGGCCTCGCTGATGTACTCGGCAATGTACTCATAGTAGTTGGAGACGGTGCCGCTCTCGATATCGACCATTCTGGGAGGAATCTTGCCGGTCTTGGGATCCTGGATGTCGGCGAGATAGAGGGGAGCCACGTTGCCATAGGAGTCCACATAGACCATGCAGCCGGTCTTGCCCTCCTTGAAGAGGTGATAGACGCCCATTGCGAGCTCGGTGCAGTAGGACAGGTCATAGGCCACGGGGTCCTGGCAGCGGACATCATATCCGATCTCCACGGGACGGCTCTTGACCTTGAGGCCCTCCTTGGCGAACTCCTTCTCGAGCAGCTCGTTGAAGAGCACTGCCTTGGAGATCTTGCCGAGCTCGGGGTGGCCGTGCTCGTCATAGGAGAAGTGCACTCCGGCGGCAGCAGCCTCCTTGGCTACTTCCTCGT
>CAVIVH010000064.1:0-1590 GCA_963646185.1 bacterium
ACCATAAGCTCGAGATCGGCGTTCTCCATTTCGGAGAAATTGGGGTCAATCTTGAACTGGCCGTTGATCCTGGCGACGCGGACCTCGGAAATGGGGCCGAGGAACGGCAGGTCGCTGGCTGCGAGAGCCGCGGAAGCTGCAAGTCCGGCAAGAGCGTCGGGCTGGATGTCCTTCTCGGCGGAAACAAGCCATATGTTCACAAACACGGCAAGATGGAAATCGTCGGGGAACAGGGGGCGGAGAGCCCTGTCCACGAGTCTTGCGATGAGCACCTCATAGTCGGAGGCCTTGCCTTCGCGCTTCATGAAGCCGCCGGGGAATCTTCCTGCAGCATAGAATTTCTCTTTGTAGTCAACCTGAAGAGGAAGGAAATCCGTTCCCTCCGTCACTTCTTTTGCACATGTCACGGTGGCGAGCAGCACGGTGCCGCCCATCTTCACTACAGCAGAGCCGTCGGCCTGCTTGGCCACCTTTCCGGTCTCGATTTCGATTACCCGTCCGTCGGATAACTCGATTTTCTTATTGATGATGTTCATTAAAAAATAATTGGATTTTCAATGTTTTAAATGCGAATCCTAAAAAAGGGGATAGTATGCTCCTACCCCCTTTCGCATTCCTTCCGTATGTCTTATCGACGGAGACCGAGCTCCTTGACGATGTTTCTGTATCTCTCGATGTCAATCTTCTGGAGGTAGTCCAGAAGCTGACGCCTCTTGCCGACCAGGCGCAGAAGAGAACGGCGGGTGACAACATCCTTCTTGTTCTTCTTCACATGCTCGGTGAGGTGAGCGATACGGTAGGAGAATAAAGCAACTTGACTCTCAGGCGAGCCGGTGTCTGTATTGGACTTCCCGTACTTTGCGAAAATCTCTTGCTTTTTTTCAGGCATTAAATATTCAGCCATTGTGCAAAAAATTTAGATAACAACATTGCGGCGCCACTGCGGCGCCAATCAGTCTGCAAATATAGGCATAAATTCCAAGAAACCAACCGAATCGGCAACAAATTGGATTGCGGCGGAATATGGGATGAATATTTATCCGCAAAAATTCTCATAAACCCGGATTTTCATCCGCCCATCGGAAAAATATCCCGCAGACAGGCCGTTTTTTTGAATTTTATTTCTACCTTGAGAAGTTGTTCCGGCTTCTAAAGCCGATAAAATGATCAGTACTAACCGATGAGTCCCAAGAAGAAAACAATAATCCGGACATCCGTATCGCTGGCGCCGATACTCATTCTCATAATCACGCTGGCCATAAACATAACCATATTCGGCAGCGACTCCATCCTCGGCGCGAGCCAGGTGGCCCTGCTTCTGGCATCCGGAGTGTGCATCTGGCTGTCGATGTGGATTTTCAAGACCCCCTGGGAGGCCTTCACCCGGGAAATCGAGAAAAACGTCTCCGACGTCACCTCGGCCATACTGATACTCTTTCTGATCGGCGCGATTTCCGGCACATGGACCGCCAGCGGCATCATCCCCACCTTCATCTGCTACGGGGTCAAGATTATAAGCCCGAAATTCTTTCTGTTCTCAGCCTGCCTCATATGCGCGATAATATCGGTCATGATCGGCAGCAGCTGGAC
>CAVIVH010000064.1:1692-7530 GCA_963646185.1 bacterium
CAGCTGGACCACGATAGCCACCATAGGGGTGGCCCTGCTGGGCATAGGCCGCGCGGAGGGCTTCTCTGACGGAATGATAGCCGGCGCCATAATTTCGGGCGCATATTTCGGAGACAAGATCTCGCCGCTGTCCGACACCACCGTAATGGCCTCGTCCATAAACACGGTGCCCCTGTTCACACATATCAGGTATATGATGATAACGACCACCCCGGCCATGCTCATAGCCCTTGCCCTGTTCGCGGTGCTGGGATTCTCGCACGGCGGGGGCGACACCTCGCAGATTGCGATGTACACCGACGTGCTCAACGGCAAGTTCCACATCACGCCCTGGCTGCTGATCGTGCCCATACTCACCGGCGTGATGATAGCCAAGAGGACTCCGGCCCTGATAGTGCTCACCGTTTCAGTGTGCATGGCCGTCATAGCCACGCTGATTGCGCAGCCGCAGATAGTGGACGAGATCGGAAGGAGCCTGGTCCCCGACGGACCGCAGTGGAAGGTCAATTTCGGCGGCGTGATGCGCTCGATCTATGACACGGTCCAGGTGGACACCGGCAACGCGGAAGTGGATTCGCTGGTGGCTTCGAAGGGAATGCTCGGAATGCTGAACACCGTGTATCTCATCATATGCTCGATGACCTTCGGCGGCGCCATGAGGGCAAGCGGCATGATCAGCCATCTGGCCTCGCTGCTGCTGCCTCTCACCGGGACCAGGACCGGTCTGGTGACATCGACCGTGTTCACCGGCACAGCGCTCAACGGAATAGTCTCCGACCAGTACCTGGCCATAATCCTGACATCCAATCTGTTCAAGGACATATACGAGAAAGAGGGCTATGAGAAGCGGCTGCTCAGCCGCACGGTGGAGGATTCCGCCAGCATCACCTCGCCCCTCTATCCGTGGAGCAGCTGCGGAATGACCCAGGCCACGATTCTGGGCGTCCCCACGCTGGTCTATCTCCCCTTCTGCTTTTTCAACATACTGGGCCCGCTCGTCAGCATCACCGTGGCCGCAATCGGCTACAAGATAGTGAAACCCGTGACGGCCGGCCATAAAACCGAACCCGCACATGAAAGACTCTCCTAAATTCAGGATCGCCGTCTCGCTGATTCCAGTCGTGGCGCTGGCGCTGATGCTCTGGTTCATCATCGCCGTTTACGGAAGCGAAGCCATATCGGGCGGAAGCCAGGTCGTGCTGCTGCTCGCCGCAGGCCTGTGCATCGCGCTGGGTACATGGCTGTTCAAGGTCCCGTGGAAAGCATTTGAGGACGAGATGGGCAAGAGCGTGGGTGACCTGTCCATGGCCATACTCATCCTGCTGCTGATCGGCGCGCTCTCCGGCTCGTGGATGGTGAGCGGCATCGTGCCCGCATTCATCTATTACGGCGTCCAGATCATAAGCCCGAAGGTGTTCCTGATCACGAGCTGCGTCATCTGCGCCATAGTGGCCACAGCCACAGGCAGTTCCTGGACCACCATAGCCACCGTGGGGGTGGCCCTGCTGGGCATAGGCCGCGCCGAAGGGTTCAGCGGCCCCGTAATCGCCGGAGCCATAATCTCGGGCGCATATTTCGGAGACAAGATCTCGCCGCTTTCGGACACGACCATCCTGGCCGCCGCCTTCAACAAGGTGCCGCTGTTCAGCCATGTCCGGTATATGATGATAACGACGGCCCCCGCCGCGGTGATCACCCTGGCGGTATTCCTGGTCATGGGCCTTTCGCACAGCGAGGGCGACAGCTCCATGATCCAGGGCTACAGGGACGGCCTCGCCGGCACCTTCAACATAAGCCCGTGGCTGATGGTGGTTCCGGTGCTGACGGCAGTCATGATAGCCAGGAAGTTCTCCGCCTTCACGGTGCTGGGGCTTTCCGCCATCATGGGAGCCATACTGGCTGTGATCGCGCAGCCCGACATCGTGTATAATATAGGTAAGACGGTGGGCGGAGACGGGGCTTTCGGCAAGCTCCAGTGCATAGGCGCGGTGGAGATGCTCTACAACAGCACGGCCATAGACACAGGCGACGCCGACGTGAACGCGCTGGTGGCGACAAAGGGCATGAAGGGCATGCTCAGCACCATATTCCTGGTGATCTGCTCGATCTGCTTCGGAGCATGCATGAAGGCCAGCGGAATGCTCCGCAACCTCACGGCCATCCTGCTCCCTCTCACCAAGAGAAGGACCGGTCTCGTGACATCCACGGTGGCCACCGGCACCATTATGGACGCCATAGCCGCCGACCAGTATCTCTCGATTATGCTCACATCGGAGATTTTCAGGGACATATATGAAGAGGAGGGCTATGAGGGCAGGCTGCTGAGCCGCTCGGTGGAGGACGCCTCCACGGTGGTCTCGCCGCTCATTCCGTGGAGCAGCTGCGGAATGACGCAGGCGACCATACTCGGAATCCCGACTCTCGCCTACATCCCTTTCTGCTTTTTCAACATTCTGAGCCCGCTGATGGCCATAGTCATCGCGGCCACCGGATATAAAATCTTCAGAAAAAAGTCCGAAACCGGAGCAGAGAAAAAATAATCGTTTTTCTTGCCTTTTGTTCACGAAAATTCATATATTTGATTTTAGCAACTAACTAACCGACCCATATGAAAAAGATTCTCGCGGCCATTTCCGCTGCAGTTCTCCTCCTGTCCTGCTCAGGCAAGCAGGCGAAAGTCGCATCCGACTACCAGATCAGTTATGAGGTATCGTTCGACACCACAGGCAAATACCTGAATGTCGACATGAACTATATCCCCTCCGTCACCACCGGCGAGACCACATTCAGACTCCCCGTCTGGGCCCCCGGCTACTACATCGTGGTGGACTATCCCAAGTATCTGATGGATTTCGAGGCTTCCGACGCCGAAGGCAATCCCCTCAAATGGGACAAATATGAGAAGAACGGCTGGACCGTCGAGAACTCCAAGGAAGTGCACGTGAGCTACAGAGTGCTCGCCGACTCCTATTCCGTGGCCGAGAGCAGAATGGACGGCAAGGCCGCCTTCGTAGCCCCCAACGGAGTGTTCATGCATGTGGAGAACGGCGTGAACCATCCCGTGACCGTGAAGTTCAACGCCCCCGCCAACTGGACCAAGACATCCACCGCTCTCGAGAAGAAAGGCGAAAACCTCTATTATGCGCCCGACTTCGACGTCCTCTATGACTCCCCTCTCCTTTTCGGAAACCACTATGTGGAAGTCATCGAGCACAACGGCCACAGCTATGAGTTCGCAGTCGAGACTCCCAAGGGCTGGGAGGAAAGCCCCATGGCAGAGGACTTCCTGAAGGCCGTGGACCAGGCGATTGAACTCTTCGGCGACACCGCATATGACTCTTACACCCTTCTGCTCATGGGAGCAGGCGGCGGCGGACTTGAGCACCAGGCTTCCCAGGCCGACTACACTTCCGGCCACTGGGACTTCGACACCCGCGCCGAATATCTCAGCATGCTCAAGTTTCTCACCCACGAGTTCTTCCACAACTACAACGTCAAAGCCATCCGTCCCGCGGAGCTCGTGCCGTTTGACTATAACAAGGAAAACTACACCACCGGCCTCTGGGTCAGCGAAGGCGTGACCTGCTTCTATGAGAGCACCATGCTCATGAGGGCCGGCATCATCAGCGAGCAGGAGCATTTCGACTACATCTCCGGCTATATCCGCGACACCGAGTCCACTCCCGGCCGTCAGCACATGAGCCTCAGGAGCAGCAGCTATGACATCTGGCTCAACTTCTTCAACCGCAACAGCAACGCTCACGACGCCATCATCTCCTACTATGTGAAGGGACCTGTCGTGGCCTTCCTGCTCGACACCGAGATCCGCACCGCCACCGCCGGCGAAAAGAGCCTGGACGACGTGATGCGCCTTCTCTACAACAACTGCTACAAGCAGGGCAAGGGCTTCACCGAGGAAGGTCTCTGGCAGACCATCGAGAGCGTGGGCGGAGCAGAGGTCGTGCAGAAGATGCGCCGCTATGTAGACACCACCGACGAGCTTGACTATGAGTCCGTTCTCGAGCCCGCAGGCCTGACAATCGATAGGAACACCTGGAAGATCACCCGTAAGTAATCCCGTTTTTTTTAAAACGACAACACAGATAAACTTAATAATAAAACTTAACTAAACCGATTTAACACTCAAAAACACCAACTCCGCACTAACCCCCAAAACCACAAGAGAACACATTAGATTTTGTCTAACACTTATTTGTTTTTTATGAAAAGGCTTATTTTAGGATTTCTTGCGGCCGTATTATGCGCAACCACCGCATTCGGCCAGACAAGAGTTGTTACCGGAACCATCACGTCCGGCAGCGACGGCTCTCCGGTCGTGGGAGCCGCTGTCTTGGATCAGACTTCCGGACAGTTCGCAATTTCCACAGAAGATGGAAAATTCTCAGTCAAAGCATCTGACAAGGCAAAGAGCCTCCTTATTCAGTGCCTCGGCTTCAGAGACTATACACTGCCGCTCACCTCGGCGAGCGACTATCAGGTCATCATGGAGGCAGACCTCATGATGCTTGACGAGACCATGGTCATCGCCTATGGTCAGGGAAAGAAGACCTCCTTCACCGGTTCTGCATCGGTCGTGAAGAAAGAAGACCTTCAGAAGATCAGCACATCCAACGTGACACAGGCTCTCCAGGGTCTCTCCGCAGGAGTCCAGGTCATCAACAACTCCGGACAGCCGGGTGACGGCGGTACCATCAGCATCCGCGGTATCGGTTCCATGAACGCTTCCAGCAGCCCTCTGTATGTTGTCGACGGTGTCGCATATTCAGGATACGTGAACGCCATTTCTTCGTCTGATATCGAGTCCATGACCGTGCTGAAGGACGCATCTGCAACCGCACTTTACGGTTCCCGCGCCGCCAACGGTGTCATCGTGATCACGACCAAGAAAGGACAGAGCGAAGACGGACAGGTCACCTTCCGTTCCTCTCTCGGTTTCTCGTCCCTCGCAGTTCCGCTTCCGGAGCAGCTCACTCCCGAAGAGTACGCCCTCGTGGCATGGAGATCCCTCTATGGCCAGAACATCGACAGCGGCTATGACTCTGCAGCTGCAGGAGCCCTCGCTTCCGCCAACCTGCTCAACGAGCTCGACGTCAACCCCTGGAACACCACCAACATCATCGACGCCAACGGCAATGTCCTCGTGAACGAGAGCAACCGCAAGTGGTTCGGCGACTGGAGAGGCGAACTCTTCAAATCCCGTCCCCGTCAGGAGTACACTGTGGACCTGAGTGGCAAGAAGGGTGACACCAACTACTTCTTCTCCGGCAACTATCTTGACGACAAGGGTATCTTCACCACCCAGCAGTTCAAGCGCTATGGCGGAAGAGCCAATGTCAGCACCAAGATCAAACCCTGGCTCGAGTTCGGATCCAACAATTCCTTCTCGATGAGCGTCACCGATGCCCCCAGCTCCTCCGGCGTGATCTGGTTCCTCCGTACTGTCCCCACCATCGACAGCATCTACGAATATGACGAGACCACCGGTGCCTACAAGACCGACGCCAACGGCAAGTATATCTATGACTACGGTTCATACCGTAAGGGATGGAGCGGCTGGAACTCTCTTGCAGACGCAGAGTACAACTCCTACAAGACCAACACCAGCAACATTTCCACCCGTGACTATGCCGAAATCACATTCATTCCTGAACTGAAGTTCCGCAGCACCCTTGCCATCGACTTCTACTTCAGCAAGTATGACGGCTACTCCAGTGCCGAATACGGCAGCTCCGCAGGAGTGGGCGGTTCCGCCGACAAGTCCTGGACCAGGAACATCGCCACCACATGGACCAACATCCTCACCTATGACAAGAAGTT
>CAVIVH010000065.1:0-7477 GCA_963646185.1 bacterium
ATATCGCGGGGTAGAGCAGTTGGTAGCTCGTCGGGCTCATAACCCGGAGGTCGGAGGTTCGAGTCCTTCCCCCGCTACTGAACGAGACTGAGAGCCATGCGGCTTTCAGTCTTTTTTTGTCCCTTGCCTGTCGTCGTGAAGCCAGCGGGACACATCGCGCCTGCGTTCGCGGCTCACCGGGATGTCCGCATCGGGCGCTCCGCCGATGAGAATCCGTTCCCTGCCGCCGGGCAGCCTTTCGGTCCCTGTCACATGCTCCCTGGCCACTATGTGTCTGCGGCTGACTTTCAAGAACCTGGCCGGGTCCAGCTGTCCGGCAAGACTCTCCAGCGACATGTCCAGAATCTCCGCCATGGAGTCCCGGGTGCGCGCATAGCTGTATTTGTCCTCCGAATAGAAATACAGGACATTGGAGACCGGTATCACCTTTTCTCCGCCGGGTGTCTTCACCACGAGCCTTTCGCGGAAGTCTCCGCCGTCTGCAGGGAGATATGCTCCCGGATTGGCCGGCCCGTGAAGCCTTCCGGCCTTCCGGACCGCCTCTGCCAGCTCGTCGCTGTCCACGGGCTTGAGCAGATAGGAGAGGCTGTTGTATTCGAAGGCCTTCAGGGCATGGTTGTCATATGCGGTGGTGAATATTATCGGGACCTCCTCCGGAGCCTGGCGCAGAGCTTCGAAGCTCAGCCCGTCACCGAGCCTGATGTCGGCGATTATCAGGTCCATGTCCCTGTGCGCGGCAAGATATTCCCGCCCCTGCCTCACCGAGGCCATGGGGCCGAGCACCTCGCAGCCGGGGACTATCTCCTCCAGCATAAGCTTGAGCATGCGGAAATTGTGCAGCTCGTCCTCGAACACCAGTATCCTCATGGCATGACCGTTTTCTTTCCCTCCACTGCGGAAGGGGCAATCAGCGGAATCCTTACCGTGAACATCCCGCCGGAATCGTCCACCTCTATGCCGCGGCCGAAAAGCACGCGCATGGACTCGTCCATATAGGCCAGGCCCATGTGGGTGCTCTCCTCTCCGGCTCCGGCCGGAGCGACGGGGTTGCTCACCCATATGAACTTCCCGTCAGAGTCCACCGTTATCCTGAGCGGGCGGTCCTCGGTGTGGACATTGTGCTTTATGGCGTTCTCCATCAGACCCTGCAGGCACAGGGGCGGCAACGGATTGGACCGCAGCCTGGCTGCGCGGGGAGTCACCTCCAGGCGGAGGCAGTCCACATAGCGGTAGCACATCAGGGCATAGTACTGCCTCATGAAGTCCATCTCCTTTTCGACCGGGACCCAGTAGCTGTCGCCGCAGTCGAGAAGATAGCGGTAGATCCGGGACAGGTGTCCCAAAAATTTAACAGCCGTGGCGGGCGACTGCATGATGAGTGAAGCCGCCACGGCCAGGCTGTTGAAAAGAAAATGCGGAGTGGGCTGGCGGCGGAGCTTCATGAGCCTGAGCTCGCGCGCGCTTTCCGCAAGACGCGTCTCCAGCTCCGAGATTCTCCGGTTCGCCTCGTCTATGTTCCTGTAGGACGCCAAAAGCCCTTATTTGAGTTTCGCGAGAGCCTCCCTGATGCGGCCGAGAGCCTTGACGATGTTCTCGTCGCTGGTGGCATAGCTCATGCGGAAGCAGTCGGGATCGCCGAAGGCGCCTCCTCCCACAGCCGCGACATGCGCGTTCTCAAGCAGGTACATTGCGAAATCGTCGGAGTCCTTGATGACCTTTCCGTCGCAGCTCTTTCCATAGTAGGAGCTGCACTTGGGGAACAGATAGAAGGCACCCTGAGGGACGTTGACCTCGAGTCCTGGAATCTCCCTGGCAAGCTTGACGATCAGGTCTCTCCTGCGCTCGAAGGACTTTCTCATCTCCTCCACGCAGCTCTGGTCGCCGTTATAGGCGGCTTCGGCGGCCTTCTGGGACACCGAGCAGGCGTTGCTGGTGTACTGGCCCTGGAGCTTGTTGCAGGCTTTCACTATCCACTGCGGGGCGGCGATGAAGCCGATTCTCCAGCCGGTCATGGCATAGGCCTTGGAAACTCCGTTCACAAGCACGACCCTGTCCCTGATGTCGTCAAACTGGGCCATGGACGCATGGCTGCCGACATAGTTTATGTGCTCATAGATCTCGTCGCTGATGACGAAGACTCTCTCGTGCCTGAGCAGCACGTTCTTCAGACCCTCAAGCTCCTCTCTGCTATAGACGGAACCCGTGGGGTTGCTGGGCGAGCAGAGAATCAGGGCTTTGGTGCGGGGGGTGATAGCGGCCTCGAGCTGCTCCGGAGTGATCTTGAAGTCCTGGTCTATGGTGGCGTTGATGTGGACGGGAGTGCCGTCGGCCAGCTTCACCATCTGGGGATAGCTCACCCAGTAGGGGGCGGGGATAATCACCTCGTCACCCTTGTCCACCAGGGACATTATGGTGTTGCAGAGGCTCTGTTTTCCTCCCGTGGAGACCAGAATCTGGTCAGGGGTGTAGTCCAGTGAGTTCTCTCTCTTTAACTTGGCGCATATGGCCTTCTTGAGCGAGGGGTATCCGGGGACGGGGCTGTACTTGGTCCAGTTGTCCCTGATGGCCTGGATGGCGGCCTCCTTGACATATTCCGGAGTGGGAAAATCCGGCTCGCCCACGCTCATGTTGATGACATCTACGCCTGCGGCCTGCATCTCCGCGCTCTTCTGGCTCATGGCGAAGGTGGCGCTGGGTGCGAGTCTGTTAAGTCTCTCTGAAAGTTCGTTAACCATTGTGAAAGAATAATATTTTGTCCGCAAAAATAGCGAATTGCTTAAAAAATCCGCCATGGGGACAAGGTTTTTTCAAACACTTTCCGTTACTTTGTCATGACGGCCCGCGCATGGCCGCCGGAAGGGTTTGTTTCACCCCAGTCCGGCATATGCGCAAGGCCGTTCGGAACTTCTACGGTGGCGGCAGGGCGCCGCCGATTGACTGACACGCGGACCCCTGAATGTCCGTGCCAAAATTTCAGAATTATGGAACCCAAGTACGCCGTCATCGTCATTGACATGCTCAACGATTTCGTGACCGGGCCGATATCGTCGCCCCGCGTGCACCACATCATCGAGCCCATCAGGCACCTCTGCGAGAAGGCCCGTGCACATGACGTCCCCGTCATCTATGCCAACGACTGCCACACCCCCAAGGTGGACAAGGAATTCAAGGTCTGGGGCTCCCACGCCGTTGTGGGAACCAAGGGCGCCGAAGTGATATATGAGCTTGCCCCCAGGGAGGGCGACCACATTGTTCCCAAGAAGACCTACAGCGCATTCTTCGAGACCCCTCTTGACCTGATACTCAGGGAGCTGGGAGTGGATACCGTCATCATCACCGGCTGGCAGGCCGACTGCTGCTGCCGCCACACCGCCGCCGACGCGTTCTTCCGCGGATTCAGGATCGTGGTCCCCAAGGAGACCACCGACACCACCACCGAGGAGGGCTATGTGGGAGGCCTTGAATATATCAAAAAGATCTACGGCGGAGTGATCTGCAGCGTGGACGACATCTTCAGGGAGTAGCCGATGACACATCTTGCCATATTCGTCAGCGGCGGAGGCACCAACTGCGAAAACATAATCAGATATTTTAAGGACTCCTCCGAAGTGTCTGTGGACATAGTGGTGAGCAGCCGCTCTGACGCATATGCCCTCACGAGGGCCGAAAGGCTCGGAGTGCCCACGGCCGTCATCACCGGAAAGCAGTTCAGGGAGGATTCCGGGCTCGTGCTCGACACGGTGAAGGGCTGTGACTATGTCATTCTGGCCGGATTCCTGGTCCTGGTGCCGGAGTATCTGATCGAAAGATTCCCCGACAGGATAATCAACATCCATCCCGCCCTGCTTCCCAAGTATGGCGGCAAGGGAATGTGGGGCCACCATGTCCACGAGGCCGTGAAGGCCGCCGGAGAGAAGGAGTCGGGCATAACCATACACTATGTCAACTCCGAATATGATTCCGGCCAGATCATCGCGCAGTTCAGGACCGCCCTTTCCCCGGAGGACACCCCGGAGGACATAGAGGCCAAGGTACATGTGCTGGAGATGGCGAATTTCCCGCAGGTGATCGAGAGCGTGGTCCGCGGACGGAAATAAAAGAAGTCCTGCGGGACTCGGCCGACAGTGAATCTCCGGCCTCGGCGGGAATGCCGCCGGGGCCGGAGTCTGTTGTCCGGGCATATGTCTGGCGGAAACCATACGCTTCGTCCGCCGAAAACGCCGTTTCGGCAAAATGCCTGGCCGCCGGCGGTTCTTTTTCCGAAAGCTTCAGTAATTTCGCGGCAGTACCGGACCGGAGTGTGTCCGGAAGAACCTAAAATCACATGAATTATGGAAGGAACGAGTTTTAAAGAGATTTTCGAGCGCGAATACACCTGGATCGAAGGGTTCATGCGCAATGTCCGCAGATATCCCGACAGGACCGCCGTCATCGACCCTGTCTCCGACACGATGTGGAACTATGTCGAGCTCAACGCCGAGGTCAACAGCCTGTGCCACTCTCTTCAGAACGACGGGGTGGGCAAGAAGGACGTGGTGATGTTCCAGCTCCTGAACTGCCCTGAATTCGTTTTCGCATACATAGCCGCCCATAAGCTGCACGCCGTGGGCTGCCCGGTCAGCTTCCGTCTCAGCAGCGGAGAGCTTGCCCAGGCCCTGGACGACTCTGTTCCTAAGGTGCTCATCTTCGACCCCGACATGGAGGCCGTCGTCCGCGAGGCCCTCACCCTGAGCCGCCACAGGCCGGCACGTCTCGTCGTCACCGGCGAAAAGGCATGCGGAGACGCCGTTCCATACAGGGAATATGTGGCCGGATCGCCCTCTGTCGAGCCCGAGACCGGAATCGAATACAATATCTATGACGAGACGGTCCGTCTCTACACCTCCGGTACCACCGGACGCCAGAAGGCCGTTCCTCTGACCAGCATCAACGAGGTCCTCTCCGCCCATGACGTGATGATCCATTTCCCCATGAGCTACAAGGACATGACCATGAACACCACGCCCTGGTTCCACCGCGGCGGCCTGCACTGCGCCGGTCCGTGCCCGACCCTCTATGCCGGAGCGCCGCTGGTGATCATGCGCAAGTTCAAGGCCGACCTGGCCCTGCAGTATGTGGAGAAATATGGCATTTCCTTCATAGTGGGAGTGCCCACGGTGCTCGAGGCGCTTGCCGACACTCAGGAGCGCAAGGGCTATTACATCAAGACTCTCCGGGGCATCGTGACCATGGGCAGCCCCCTGGAGCGCTCTGCCTGCATCAGATATCAGAACGTGCTCACGCCTAACATATTCAACGGTTACGGAACCACCGAGACCTTCTGGAACACTTTCCTCCGCCCGTTTGACCTGCCGGAGAACGCCGGCACCGCCGGAGCCTCCTGCGTGGACGATGAGGTCCGGGTGGTCAAGGTCTATGAGGACAGGCGCGCCGAACCGGACGATGTGGTGAAGATGGACGGCAGCGAAATCGGCGAGGTGATCATAAAGTCTCCGGCCAAGTCTCCCTACCGCTATGAGAACAATCCGGAGGAAACGGACAGAAAGTACTATAAGGACTTCATGTACACCAATGACCTGGGCACATGGGACAAGAAGCAGTTCATAACCATAGTCGGAAGAAAGGACGACATGATCATCTCCTCTGGCGAGAATATCTATCCTGTCCAGATTGAGGAAATCCTGAACGCCCATCCCAAGGTGAAGGACTGCATAGTGACTTCCGCTCCGGACAAGATCAGGGGTCAGATAGTCACGGCCTATGTGGTGCGCGCGGATGAGTCGCTCACGGCTGAGGAGCTGGACGAGTTCTGCAAGGAGAGTCCCTATGTGGCCAATTTCAAGAGGCCGAGATATTACAGGTTCGTGGACCAGATTCCGGTCAGCGCCACCGGCAAGAAGCTTCACTACAAGATGAAGGCTCTCGCCGCCAGCGACCTCAAGAACGGACTTTTCCACGTGGTCTAGGAAGACCAGGAATCAGATATGGAAAAGGTCGCGGCGGGGGAGGGTGGAGCCGTATTTCTGGCGCAGCTCGCCGAAGAGCACGGCCATCTTCTTTGAAAATCCCGCTCCCTTCCATGTGCTGGTGTTCGTGACCATGATCCAGCACTCGCCGTCGGGGAAATACTTCACCATGGCCGAAGTTCCCGAGAAAGACCCGGACCTCGTCCATCCGGACTCGGGGTTGGTGTCGTTCCATCCCAGCGAAAAGGTTACGTTGTCCACATAGCGGACCATCTCGCCCACGCTCTCGGACGAAAGGATGTCCGGGATTTCCGGCTTGCCGTCGACAGAAGCCACCAGCTTCATAATCTCGGGCACGGACGCCACCCAGGCTCCGGCACCGGACAGGTTGTGGATGTCGTTTCCTCCATAGCAGCGGGTGACCATGCGTCCGCTGTTGCTGTATTCCGCGACCGGCATCTCGTTCACGGGCACATAATAGCGCACCTCTGACGGATACTTGTCCTTGTAATAGTTTCCTGCTATGTGGAAGTCCAGGCAGCCGGCCGGTTTCAGCACGTTATGCTGGATATAGTCCTCATAGGACTCTCCGCTCAGTGTCTCAATCACCTTGCTGAGCAGCAGATAGCCGAAATTGGAATAGGCCTGGGAAGTGCCCGGCATATAGGAAAGGGGACGCTTCAGGGTGCACTCGATCAGCTTGTCATTGTCCGGAGGCGTGCTCAGCCCGTTCCTGGCCATTACCGTGATGGTGGAAAACAGCGGGTCTCCGCCGGCGAGGGTGAACCCGCCCCTGTGGCGCAGCAAATCCTCCACCATGATTTTGTAATAGTTCCTGTCCCTGATGGCGGAGGCATATTCCATTCCGGAGAGAATACCGCCCTCGCCGAACACATGGTCCGACAGGGAAAGCTTTCCCTGCTCTTTCAGCTTCATTATCCCGATTGCGGTGACCAGCTTGGACACCGAGGCCATCCTGAGCAGATTGTAGGGTTCCATGCGCTTGCCCTCGGCCTCGTCGGCCCAGCCATAGCCCTTGGCATAGAGCAGGGAATCGTGGCGCATCACCGCCAGCGACGCCCCTTTCACCTGCCATTCGCCCATGAACGAGGCCACCCTTCTGTCGATGCCCTCTGTCCCTATGCTGTCCGACAGGGAGTTGGTGAGATATCCGTTGAGAACGGCTTCCTTTCTTTCCTTCGGGGCTCCGGCGGAGTCGTCATCCCTGCCGGAAGACGCCTTCAGTATCACGAAAGTGAGACAGGCCGCCGCCGCGGTGCAGAGGATTATAGCTCTTCCGCGCCGGGTCATAGCAGGCCCTTGGCTTTTGCGACATAGATTATGAGGTCCACGGTGCCGTCTATGCCGAGCATGGACGAATCCACGCACAGGTCATAGTTGCTTGCCACGCCCCAGTTGCCGAAGGTGAAATAATTATAGTAGGTCTCTCTTGTCCTTTCCTGCTTGGAAATCAGGCTTCTGGCCTGGTCCTCGGAGATGTTGCGCCTGGT
>CAVIVH010000066.1:0-7475 GCA_963646185.1 bacterium
GTGTAAATGTCGGTGTGCATGAGCTCGGGCAGGTTGAAGTCGGAGACTCCGGCCCTGACATATTTGTTGCCCATCCTGTACTCGAACCATGACTGGAACGAGACGGTCTCGGCGAGCATTAGAGCTCCGTTGTGGTGCACATCGTCGCCCATGAACCAGTCGGTGACGGGAGCCTGGGGGGAGACGGCCTTCATTGCCGGGTGTCCGGAGAGGGCGGCCATGGTGGAGTAGAATCCGGGATAGGAGACGCCTTTCTGGCCCACGCAGCCGTTGTTGTTGGTGTTGTTCACCAGCCACTCGACGGTGTCGTAGGTGTCGCTGGCCTCATCGGTCTGACCCACGTTCTTTTCGGGTTTCTTGAAGAGCTTCTTGCCCTCGATAAAGGGACGGATCTCTTCGAACTCGCCCTCGGACATGTTCTTTCCTCTCACGTCCTGGAACACGAAGATGTAGCCTGCGTCCACATAGGGGGCATAGGAGGTGAAGTTCATGAATTTGTCCTCTCCGTAGGGGGCGGCGGTGTAGCAGGTTCTCTCCATGAGGACAGGGTGCTTGACTGACTTGTCCTTGGGCTCATAGACGGCGGTGAAGAGCTTCACTCCGTCACGCATGGTGATGTAAACCTCCTGCTTCGTGTAGAGCTCCTTCATGTAGTCTCCGGAATACTTGGCCGGAGCGGCGCTCTGGGCCCAGCTCACGATGGAGCAGCTGACCAGAACCAGCAGCGTTAGAAACTTTTTCATTTTTGGATAGTTATTTTAAGATTGTTCTTTCTTGCGTTGGGTGCCCGGTATTTTGCCAAGATTGCGCTGTCTTGTGTGAAAGACAGCCCGCATCATCTATGGCCGTATCTGATGCGTTTTGTCTTTCTGCATATTCCGGAGTCCCAAAGATAAGAATCTCTCCGGTTTTTTGCTATGAAAACGCTTCACTTTTATTATATTTGGAAATGCCTATCCATTTATTGCCGTCTCTGCTGATTTCGCTGTTTGCAGTCGGATACACTCCCGGCCCGGCGAATATCTATGCGCTCTCGTGTGTGCTGGGGGCGGGCCGGAAGCGGGCGATGACGGCATGGCTGGGGCTGGCGTGCGGGTTTTCGCTGATGGCCGTGATCGTGGTGGTGCTCACGCATTATGCCGGGCTGATTCTGGGCCGGTATATAGTATATGTCAAATATGCGGGGGCGGCCTATATGCTTTATCTGGCCTGGAAGCTCTACCGGAGCAATTCCGCCGAGCTGGATTCTGACGAGGCCTGTTCGTTCCGCAACGGGTTTTTCGTGCAGTTCACCAACGCGAAGATGATTCTTTTCCAGCTCACGGTCTATTCTTCCTTTGTGCTGCCATATTCCGAAAAGCTGGGAGACCTGTTCATCGTCGCCGCCCTGCTGCTCATCGCGGGCCCGGGCGCCAATCTGTTCTGGATCATGATCGGCTCCTTCCTGCGCCCCTTCGTGCTCCGCTACCAGAAGACAGTCAATCTCGTCATGGCCCTCGCCCTCGTCGCCTGCGCCATCCTCATCGCCCTCGGGTAGCCCACCCTGACCTTATCCTCCTCGCCTGCGGGTCAACTTACCGCCCGGTGGCCTCATCACCCACTCCGCCCCCGGGTAGCGGCACCCTGCCTGGTAGTCTGCCCTCTTAGCAGCCTACCCTCCTGCCGGCACCATCATCCTCGCCCTCTTCGCTCCCGCAGCAGGCGTGGGGAAAAGAAAAAACCGGCTGTCTCACGACAACCGGTAGTCCAATACTAACTAACCAAATCAAATGAAAAAAGTTACGCTTGACGGTTAAGGCAAATGCTGTGCCAAAGTAAAAGTCCGGCCGAAAATTTCTTTTCAGCCGGACTTCCGTTATTGTACGCGGGTCTGGGGCCCGCCTGTTTTCATTACTTCTTCTTGGCCTCGAGAGCCTTCTTCTCCTCGGCCTTTCTGGTGGCGTCGTACATGACGGGGGTTCCGATCATGATGGAAGCATAGGTTCCGATTGCGACACCGAGGCAGAGAGCCACGGACAGACCTCTGATGGACTCACCTCCGAAGATTGCGATTGCAAGCATAGGGATGAAGGTGGAGACAGAGGTGTTGATCGTACGGGTGAGGGTTGCGTTGAGGGCCCTGTTGACCTCGGGCTTGAACTCGGCGTTGGGGTGCAGGCCGCGCATCTCACGGATGCGGTCGAAGATCACCACGTTATCGTTGATTGCATATCCGATGATGGTCAGGATGGCCGCGATGAACGTCTGGTCCACGTCAAGGTTGAACGGCAGGATTCCCGAGAAGAACGAGAAGAAACCGATCACGATGATTGTGGTGTGAGCCAGCGACACGACACCTCCGAGACCCCATGTCCAGCCTTTGAAGCGGACTGCGATGTAGGAGAAGATCACGAGGAGCGAGAGGATGACGGCGATGATGGCGTCACGTCTCATGTCGCTTGCGATGGTAGGACCCACCTTGTCGGAAGAGATGATACCGTTGGGGTTGTCGAGAGTGGAGCGGAACTCTTCATAGGTGAGAGGAGTTGCGTAGGAGCCCTTCAGAGCCTCATAGAGCATCTGCTCGACCTCGGTGTCCACTGCGGAAGACTCGTCGTTGACCTTATAGGTGGTGGTAATCTTCATCTGGGAAGCGCCTCCATACTGCTTGACCTCCACAGAGGAGTTGCCGTCGTTGAACTCGGCCTCCACGACGTTGCGGATTTCCTCGGCGGTCACGTCCTTGTCGAAGCGGACCACATAGGTTCTACCTCCGCTGAAGTCAACACCATAGGTGAAGCCCTTGATTCCGATGGAGAGCAGGGACAGGACCACGAGGGTGCCGGAGATGATGTAGGAGTATTTTCTCTTGCCGATGAAATCGACGCGGGTGTGCTTGAGGAAGTCCCTGGTGAGGTTGCTCTCGAAGGAAACAGTCTTGCCCTTGGCGATTCTGTCGTCGATGATCAGACGGGTGATGAAGATGGATGTCAGCACAGAGGTGATGATACCGATAATGAGGGTCGTTGCGAAGCCCTGCACAGGACCGGAACCGAAGAAGAACAGCACCACACCGGTGAGGAGGGTGGTCACCTGACCGTCGATGATGGCGGAGTAGGCGTTCTTGTAACCGTCGGCCACGGCCTTGCCGAAGCCCTTGCCGGCTGCAAGCTCTTCCTTGATTCTCTCATAGATGATCACGTTGGCGTCAACTGCCATACCCATTGTCAGCACCAGTCCGGCGATACCCGGCAGGGTGAGGACGGCTCCGAACGACACCAGGGTTCCCATCAGGAACACCACGTTGCAGAGCAGGGCTATGTCGGCGATGAGACCGGCACCGGTGTAGAAGAACACCATGTAGAGGAGCACCAGTATGAAGGCTATGATGAAGGAAATCATACCGGAGTTGATGGACTTGGCACCGAGAGAAGGTCCGACCACCTGCTCCTGGATGATCTTGGCGGGAGCGGGAAGTTTACCGGACTTGAGGACGTTGGCAAGGTCAGTTGCCTCTTCCACGGTGAAGTTACCGGAAATCTGAGAGCTTCCTCCGGTGATTTCGGACTGGACGGTAGGATAGGAATAGACAAGTCCGTCGAGCACGATGGCAACCTGCTTGCCTATGTTGTCTTTGGTGATTCTGGCCCAGGAGTTGGCACCCTCTGCGTTCATGGTCATGGACACGACGGGGTTGCCCTGGTTCACGCCCTGGCCGTCATAGGAGACGCGGGCGTCGGTGACTGCGCTTCCGTCGAGGGGAGCCTTGCCGTCTCTGGAAGCGGCCTTGATGGCCACAAGCTCAAAGACATTGCCTCCGGCCACCATGGTCGAGGGGCTCACGGACCACATGGGTCTGAACTCGGCGGGGAAGAGCTCTTTCACGCGGGGGTTCTTGAGGTAGCGGTTGACGAGTGTGGTATCACCGCCCTGGGCGAATCCTATGCAGGCGTTGCCTCTGGCGTTGGAAGGCTGGAGGACGGCGAAGAGAGGATTCTGCTTCTTATATGCGCTGAGACCGAGGGTGTCGGCGGCATTGGCGCTGATTTCCTCTGCGAGAAGCGAGGAGTCTGCGCTCTCGGCCACGGATGCCTCTTCAGCCTCTACAGCTGCGGGAGCCGCTGTAGAATCGGCCTCGTCCACGCCCAGCTGGGCAAGGAGTGCGTTGGCCTCCACGAGATAAGGATAGACCTCGGAGTTGTCATAGGTTGTCCAGAACTCGAGGGATGCGGTGCCCTGGAGGAGCTTTCTCACACGCTCAGGCTCCTTGACGCCAGGAAGCTCGATGAGGATGCGGCCGCTGTTGCCGATCTTCTGGATGGAGGGCTGGGTGACGCCGAAACGGTCGATACGGTTGCGGAGCACGTTGAAGGAGTTGCTCACTGCAGCCTCGGCATCTTCACGGATCACGCTGATGACGTCGTCGTCGGTGGATTCGGGCTTGATGCGGTCTCTCATCTCATAGGTGCCGAAAACCTGTGCGAGCCTCTGTCCGCCGCCGACCTCTTTCCATGCTTCGGAGAAGAGGGTGATGAAATCCTGGCGGGAGTTCACGCTGCGCTCGCCGGCGAGCTGGATGGCCTGCTGGAACTCGGGGGTCTGGTTGTCTCCGGCCAGAGCCTTCACGAGGTCTTCGAGCTGGACCTGGAGCATCACGTTCATACCTCCCTTGAGGTCAAGTCCGAGGTTGATCTCCTTGGCCTTTACGTTCTTGAATGTGTAGCCGAAATAGACCTTCTCCGAAGAGATGGAGTCCACATACCACCTGTTTCTGTCTTTCGCAACGGAGTCGAGCACATAGGCACGGTCTCCGGCAGCGACGCTGTTCCACTGGGGAGTCTTCTGGAAGGCTTCCACAGCCGCCGCTGCGTATTTGTCGGCTTTCTTCTCGTAGGACTTGGTGACCAGCGTGAAGGAAAGCTGCCAAAGACAGGCGATGGCGATCAGGATCGCTACAAATCTGATTGCACCTTTACTTTGCATTTTGATTGGTTATTTATATTAATTTTTCTCTTTTTAAGTCATTCTGCCAGGCGGCCTTGCGGCATTGTCCGCGGGGTCTCCGGGGGGCGGCTGGACACCGGCCCGGCACAGCTCCGGCAGCGGTTCATCTCCGTTCCGGCACGGCTCCGGGCAGGGCGCAATGGTCCCAAACAGGGCAAAATAGACTGCAAAATTACTATTTTTTTCCAACAAAGAAAGTTTCAGCCTCTTATTTCGTAACTTTACGGGGTTGACGTGCCGAGACAAACTGCGGCACAGGCCCATGCAAATGAGAAAGACACTATATTTTCTGGCCGCCGCGCTTCTGCAGACGGCGGTGCTTCAGACCCGGGGCGGAGAGGCCTTCGGGCAGGGCATATCTCCGGAGCCGGTCCGGAGCGGAGAAAGCCCGTCCACAGACGCAGGCGGTTCTGGCTCTGTGGTTTCGGCCTATGCCGGGACAGGGATTGCCCGGGCTTCGGCCTATGGTGGGGCCTTTGCGGCTCAGAATCAGTCCGTTTCGGAGAGGGAGGACCCCGAAACCGCGCAGACCGCCGACAGGAATGAACTGGAGGCGGCGCTGAAAAGGGCCGATGCCCTGAGGGAGGAATACCACTTCGGCGAGGCTGAGGCCGCATGCGACCGGGCTCTGGCCGGAGTCTCCGCGGACTCGGCCGAGACGCTCTCCGCACTGACCGCATCGCTCGAGGAGTGCAGGACGCTGGCCAGGAACGGCAAGATAATGCTCGGCTACTGCAGCACGCCGAAGGTCGTGGCCAAGGCGAAGTTCCCGCTGCGGGAGTTTTATCTCTATTATCCTCTGGAAGACCGGTCGTGGATTCAGAACCCGAGCGTGTTTAACCCCTCTTCGGGCTATCCCTATGCGACCTATGCCCCGGCCGGGGCGGAGCGGGTGTTCTTCTCGGCAAAGGATGCCGACGGCTCGCTGAAGGTCTATGGCACCGAGAAGGCGGACACGGCATGGACCGCTCCGGAGTTGCTCGGCGAGAAAATCACTTCGAGGGCCGATGACGCATGGCCGTTCGCACAGGAGGGCGGGTCGGTCCTGTATTTCGCGTCGGAGGGCCTGTTCGGCGTCGGGGGCTATGACCTGTATTCGGTGGCATGGGACGGAAAGGCTCAGGAATGGGGCGAGCCGGAGAATCTGGGCTTTCCCTATTCGTCGCCATACAACGATTATCTGTTTGTGAATTCGCCGGACGGGAAGTATTCGGTGTTCGCTTCGGACAGGGAATGCCCGGGTACCGACAGCGTTTATGTCTATGTGCTTGAGTTTGACGCGGTTCCTGTGAGGAGCAGCTTCGCGGAGGGCGTGCCGGTGGAGAAGCTGTGCGAGCTGGAGGTTTCCGGCGGAGACGGCCGTCCGGAGGGGCTGTCGGCCGAGTCGGCTTCGGACAGCGGGAATATGCCCGAGGATGTGCTGCGCTATATTGCGCAGCTGAGGAAGGTGCAGGACCTGAAGAACGGCGGGGCCGAACTGAGGATAAGCATGGACCGGGCGCGCGCGGAGATGGCTTCGCTCGATGCCGATGAAAGGGCCGCGGCGGCAGGACGCATAAAGGACGGCGAGGAGGAGCTTATGTCTATGGAGGATTCGCTCCGGGCCGCCTCTGCGCGGCTGGGCGAGCTGGAGATGGTGCTGATCGAGTCGGGCCACACGGTGGACCCGTCCGCGCTGCTCAGGGTGCCGCGTGCGGAGGAGCACAGGTCCGCATTCTCTTTTGCGCGGCACAGCTTCGGCGAGGACCCGGACATCGTGTTCATGAAGCCGAAGCAGTCGTTTGACTATTCGTTCAGGATTCTGCCGGAGGGGCGCTTTGCCGAGGATAACACTCTGCCCGACGGGCTTTTCTATCAGGTGCAGATTTTCAGCCGCACGACGACTCTGGCCAGGGAGAAGGATCTGAAGGGACTCAGCCCTGTATTCTCACGCAAGGACGCCAACGGGAAGACGACCTATTATGCCGGCCTGTTCCGGTCCTATAGTGATGCGCTCTCGAATCTGAGCAAGATCAAGCGCGCCGGGTTCGGCACGGCGTTCATAGTGGCGGTCAACAACGGGACGAAGATTGAGGTGTCGAAGGCCAGGCAGATGGAAAAGACTCTGGCCCAGAGCTATCAGATCAGGATCATCCCCGCGGGAGGGAAGCTTTCCGATTTCGACAAGGCTACCATTGGCGCGGCCACTGACAGGGACATAGTGCGTGAGGTCCGCGACGGCGAGGTGTCCTATCTGATCGGACCTTTCTCGGACGGCGCCAAGGCCAGCACGGTGTTGTCGGCCCTCAAGGCGGCGGGAGTTGCCGGGGCGGCGATGGAGAGTGTCACAAAATAGGCCGGGAAATTTGGAAACAGAAAAAATATTGTATCTTTGTAGTCCAATTTGGCGAATCGGTAACCCCCGACCGCCGGTAAACCTTCGGAAACGGAGTGGAACTGGAGAGGTGGGAGAGTGGCTGAATCCACAGGTTTGCTAAACCTGCATACGGGTA
>CAVIVH010000067.1:0-4216 GCA_963646185.1 bacterium
GGCGGCCCCGTCCTCTCCGTCCTCCTTCATGTAGGGCTCCAGGACCGACACCGCGTCCTTCATCAGCTTGGCGGACTTCACCACCTGCGGCAGAAACATCTTGCCGCTGCCGAACAGCTCGCCCACCTTCTCCATTCCGGCCATCAGCGGGCCTTCGATCACCTTCACCGGCGCGCCTTCCTGCTCCAGGCATTCCAGCACGTCCTCCCTGAGAGTCTGGTTCTTGCCCTTGACCAGGGCGTCGCAGATCCTCTCGGCGGCGGTCTTGGAGACGGTCTCCGCCTCTGAGGCGGCCTTCGCTTCGGGAGTCTGGCCTTCCTCCATTATCTTCTGGGCCTTCGCTATGAGCCTTTCGGTGGCGCCGGGGTCCCTGTCCAGGATTACGTCCTCCACGCATTTCAGCAGCTCTGACTCTATCTCGTCATAGACCTGAAGCATTCCGGGGTTCACTATGCCCATGTCCAGGCCCGCCCGGACGGCGTGATAGAGGAACACGGAGTGCATGGCCTCGCGCACCCTGTTGTTGCCCCTGAAGGCGAAGGACAGGTTGGAGATGCCTCCGGAGGTGTAGGCTCCGGGCAGGTTCTGCTTAATCCAGCGCACAGCCTCGATGAAGTCCACCCCATAGCGGGCGTGTTCCTCGATGCCCGTGCCCACCGAGAGCACGTTCATGTCGAAGATTATGTCCTCGGGACGGATTCCGTGTGAAGTGAGCAGCCTGTATGCCCTCCCGGCGATTTCTATTTTCCGGTCATAGGTCGTGGCCTGGCCCTTCTCGTCGAAGGCCATCACCACCATTGCGGCTCCCAGGTCTCTGATTTCCAGAGCTTTGGAAATGAACGCCTCTTCGCCCTCCTTCAGGCTTATGGAATTCACTATGCATTTGCCCTGGGCGTTTTTCAGGCCCGCCAGGATGGTCTCCCAGTGGGACGAGTCAATCATCAGGGCCGCGCGCGACACGGCCGGGTCGTTCTCCACACAGCGCACGAAGGCCTCCATCTCGCGGGTGCTGTCCAGCATGGCGTCGTCCATGTTGATGTCTATGATGTTGGCGCCGTTCTCAATCTGGTCCGCGGCCACCTGCAGGGCCTCGTCATATTTCTTTTCCGCAATCAGCCGGGCGAATTTCCTGGAGCCGGCGACATTGGTGCGTTCACCGATATTGGTGAAATTGTTCTGTTTCGTGTCGATGCTCACGGTCTCCAGGCCGCTCACCCTGAGCACGCCGTCGCTCTGCTTCGGGACCCGGGGCTTATGGTCGAGCACAGATGTGGCCGTGGCGCAGATGTGGGCCGGAGTGGTGCCGCAGCAGCCTCCCACTATGTTCAGGTAGTTCTTGCCGGCCATCTTATAGACATAGTGCGCCATCTGCTCCGGCTTCTCGTCATACTGGCCCAGCTCGTTGGGCAGGCCGGCGTTGGGATAGCAGATGAGGGGCACCTCGCTGAACGAGGCTATGTCCCTGACTATGGGCACGAGGTCCTGGGCGCCCAGGGAGCAGTTCACTCCGAAGGCGGCGAGAGGGTAGTGCTTCACCGAGGTGTAGAACGCCTCGGTGGTCTGTCCGGTGAGAGTCCTGCCGCTGAGGTCGCCGGATGTGACCGAGACTATGAGCGGAAACCCTCTGTGACACTTTTCCAGCGCATAGATTGCGGCCTTGGTGTTGAGGGCGTCGAAGTTGGTCTCCATGATGATGAGGTCCGCTCCGCCCTCAATCAGCGCGTCGATCTGCTCGCCGAACGCTTCGGCCATCTCGTCGAATGAATAGTCCCTGCGGGTCTGGTCGCTGACGTCGGGAGCGAGGGTGAGGGATTTGGATGTCGGGCCTATGCTTCCGGCCACCAGCACCTTTTTCCCGTTCTTCCTTCCGCCTTCGTCGGCGGCCTCCCTTGCAATTCGGGCGGCCCTGAGGGCCATTTCCCGCGCATAGGCCTGAAGTCCATATTCCTTCTGCGATATCCTGTTGGCGCTGAATGAATTGGTCTCTATGATGTCCGCTCCCGCATCGATGAAATCAATGTGAATCTCACGGATTATCTCCGGGTGCGTGAAGTTGAGGCACTCGTTGTTGCCTTTCAGCTCTTTGGCCGCAGAGCCGAACTCCGGGGCTCTGAAATCCTTCTCCTCCAGCCCGTAGGTCTGTATCATGGTCCCCATGGCGCCGTCGAGAATGAGGATGCGGTCCTGGGGCAATTCTATCTTGTTCATCATCTGTGTCTGTGTCCGGGCTTTCGTATGCCAAAGTGTTTTAATAAAAGAAGGTGGCCGTCCATGCGTGATTTGACGGTCACCTTCTCTGGATTCGTTATTGGAAAATCCTATCCGAGGAAGCTCAGCAGGATACCTGCAGCTACCGCGGAACCGATGACACCGGCAACGTTGGGACCCATGGCGTGCATGAGCAGGTGGTTGCTGGGGTCGAATTCGCGTCCCACGATCTCGGACACTCGGGCCGAGTCAGGAACTGCGGACACGCCGGCGTTACCGATGAGCGGGTTGATTTTTCTCTTGGGGTTGCGGATGAACAGGTTCACGAACTTGACAAAGAGCACTCCGCCGGTGGTTGCAATCACGAAGGAAAGCAGACCGAGCACAAAGATGAGGAGCGATTTTCCGGTCAGGAACTTGTCAGCCTGGGTGGAGGCTCCCACGGTGAGTCCGATGAGGGTGGTTATGACATCGACAAGGGGACCGCGTGCGGTCTCGGCAAGACGGCGGGTGACGCCGCTCTCCTTAAGAAGGTTTCCGAAGAAGAGCATTCCCAGAAGCGGAAGTCCGGAGGGAACGATGAATGCGGTTGTGAGGAAGCCCACGACAGGGAAGATTATCTTCTCCTTCTGGCTCACGGCACGGGGGGAGGGCATCCTGATGAGACGCTCCTTCTTGGTGGTGAGGGCCAGCATGATGGGCCTCTGGATCACAGGCACGAGGGCCATGTAGGAATATGCCGACACGGCGATGGCGCCCATGAGGTCCGGTGCGAGCTTGGAGGACAGGAAGATGGCGGTGGGGCCGTCTGCGCCTCCGATGATTCCGATGGCTCCTGCCTCATTGGGCATGAAGCCGAGCAGAAGGGCAAGCAGATAGGCTCCGAAGATGCCCAGCTGTGCGGCCGCTCCGATCAGGATGAGGCGGGGCTGGGAAATCAGGGCCGAGAAGTCGGTCATTGCGCCGATTCCGAGGAAGATGAGGGGCGGATACCATCCCTGACGCACTCCCTGATACAGGATGTTCAGCACAGAGCCGTCCTCGTAGATGCCGATATTGAGTCCGGGGAACATCGGGATGTTGCCGATGATCATTCCGAATCCGATAGGGACAAGCAGCAGGGGCTCCCATTCCTTCACGATTGCGATGGTGATGAAGGTTATTCCGATCGCAATCATCGCCAGATTTTCCCAGGCGAAGTTGGCGAAGCCCGTGTACTGCCAGAATTGCTGAAGACTACTGATTATCTGGTCCATGTGGCTTATGCGATAGTGACGATGTCAGCGCCTTCGAGAACCGAGTCTCCCTTGTTCACATGCACGGCCGTGATGGTTCCGTCCTTGGGGGCGGCAATCTCGTTCTCCATCTTCATGGCCTCGATGACGGCGACTTTCTGGCCGGCCTTCACGCTCTGGCCTTCCTTGACGGAAACCTCGATGATCACGCCCGGAAGCGGGGACGTGACTTTCTCGCCAGCGCCTGCGGGCTTTGCTGCGGGAGCGGCTGCGACAGGTGCTGCCGCAGCGGGTGCTGCGGCCACGGGAGCGGCTGCGACGGGTGCTGCAGGAGCGTTCTCCAGTTCCACCTTGTAGGAAGCGCCGTTTACGGTCACATCGGCGAGTTTGCCTTCCACGGAATTGATAGCGACTTCGTAGTCGTTGCCGTTGATTTTGAGCTTATATGTCTTCATGGGTTTATGTTTTTTCGTGTTTTGGTTTAACTATCGGGGATATTTTCTGAATGTCTGAGTCTTTTCCGACCACAGCGAGCCGTCAGAAGGCTTTATCGTGATTACGAAGCTTTCGGCGTCGTGGGCGCTGTCGTTGTAATAGAGGTGGATGGCCGTGGCGATGGCGGCATAGACGTCTCCGCCGTTCTCCATGTCAAGGGCCATTGCGACGGCGGCGGCGATTTCATCCGCGCTGCCGGCCTTGCCAGCCTTGGGCTTGGCTTCCTTCCCGGGTTTCGCTGCGGCCTCGGCCTTCTTCTTGGCCGGCCTCTCGAAGAG
>CAVIVH010000067.1:4226-7365 GCA_963646185.1 bacterium
AATCCGTGAGGGTCGGTGCGGGCCATCAGCTGGCTCTTTGACTCGGCGTTCTGGTCACCGTTCTTCATTCCGGGGGAGATGACTGCAGGCTCGTCCTGCTGGGCATACTCAATACCCCTGCTGTCCACCGGAAGCTTGACGACGCTCATGCCCTTGGGAAGGTCCTCGGGGATGTAGATGGCATCGACTACGGTCCTTCCGTCGTTGCTCACGAGAAAGAGGGAGTCGCCTCTCTCCACCGTGAAGTCGGTGTAGAAGAGTCCGTCCTCTCCGCGTCCGCTGGCATAGAACACCACTGTCTGCGTGGGACCGAGCGAAGTCTGCTTGTATCCCTTCTGGATGAGGCTCTTCGTGAGATTGTTCCTGTCGTTGGTCAGGTAGCATCCGCCATAGTTGACGGTGCCCTGTGATGTGTTGTAGATCTCAATCCAGCCTGTCTTCCTCCCGTAGTCGTCTGCCAGAGTGGAGTCGGGGCAAGCCTCGGCTATCACAAGGTCGACGACGTTCTGGGCCGAAGCCAGTGCGGAGGAAACCGCAAGCGCAGCGATTGAGAGAATTAATTTTCTGTTCATCTATGCGCGCTGTTTAAAGGGGAAGATTGTCATGTTTCTTGGCGGGCATCTCCTGCTTCTTGCCTGCAAGCTGTTCGAGGGCGCGGATCACTCTGAACCTGGTGTTGCGGGGCTCGATGACATCGTCCACATAGCCTTTCTGAGCGGCCTGGTAGGGGTTGCTGAAGAGGTCGTCATATTCCTTCTTCTTCTCGTCGAACAGTTTGTCCTTCCCGTCGGGGGCGGCGGCCTTCAGATCCTTGGCATAGAGGATGTTGACTGCACCGTCTGCACCCATCACGGCGATGTTGGCCGAAGGCCATGCATAGTTGATGTCGCCGCGGAGCTGCTTGCAGCTCATGACGATGTGCGCTCCGCCATAGGACTTCCTGAGGGTCACGGTGACCTTCGGGACAGTGGCCTCACCATAGGCATAGAGGAGCTTGGCGCCGTTGGTGATGATGGCGCCGTATTCCTGCTGGGTTCCGCAGAGGAATCCGGGCACGTCCACAAGGGTGACGAGAGGAATGTTGAACGCGTCGCAGAACCTGACGAAACGGGAGGCCTTGCGGGAGGCGTTGATGTCAAGCACTCCGGCGAGCACTGCGGGCTGGTTGGCGACCACGCCCACGCTGCGGCCGTTCATGTGCGCGAATCCGACGATGATGTTCTTCGCATAGCTCTTGTGCACCTCGAAGAACTTGCCGTCGTCCACTATGGAGCCGATGACATGATACATGTCATAGGGTTTGTTGGGATTGTCGGGGATTATGTCGTTCAGGGAATCCTCCACTCTGCCGGCAGGGTCGCCGGTGGGCACTGCGGGAGCGGTCTCCATGTTGTTCTGGGGGAGATAGCTGAGCAGTTCCTTGATGGTCTGGATGCCTTCCTGCTCGGATTCTGCGGCGAAGTGGGCCACGCCGCTCTTGGTGGCGTGCACGCTGGCACCGCCGAGCTCCTCCTGGGAGACTTCCTCTCCGGTGACGCTCTTGACCACTGCGGGGCCGGTGAGGAACATATAGGAAGTGTTCTTGACCATGACCGTGAAGTCGGTGAGGGCGGGGGAGTACACGGCGCCTCCGGCGCAGGGGCCGAAGATGCCGGAAATCTGGGGAACGACTCCGGAGGAAAGGATGTTCCTCTCGAAGATGTCGCCGAAGCCGGCGAGCGCGTCGATGCCCTCCTGGATTCTGGCTCCGCCCGAGTCATTGAGTCCGATGCAGGGGGCGCCGTTCCTGACAGCCATGTCCATCACCTTGCAGATCTTCTCGGACATGGTCTTGGAGAGGGAACCGCCGGACACGGTGAAATCCTGGGCATAGACATAGACAAGTCTGCCGTCGATTGTGCCGCAGCCGGTGACCACTCCGTCACCGTCATAATGGGTCTCGTCCATTCCGAAGTTCACGCATCTGTGCTGGACAAACATGTCGTATTCCTCGAAGGACCCTTCGTCCAGAAGCAAGGCGATTCTTTCCCTCGCGGTAAGTTTGCCTTTCTGGTGCTGGGCCGTGATTCTTTTTTCACCGCCGCCGAGTTTCGCTTTGGCTCTGCGCTCGACAAGTTTGGCGATATTGTCCTGTTGAATGCTCATAGTGTTATTACTTTTTCTTTTGTAAGCAAATTTTACCAATCCTCAAATTTAAAGAATTGTCCAAAATAATCCAAGGTGAGAAAAATATTTTTTTGCGCCCCGCAATCCGCGTTTGTAGCGACTGCCATTCGGGCATCGGCTGTCTCCTCCGGAGACCTTCGCTTCGCTCATCCCACCGCCGCTTCACGGCGGTCCCCCCGTTCATGAGGCCACGGGCGGCCACAGGTCCCGGAGGAGACAGCTGGATGCCCGAAAAAACAAAGGCGACCGATAAGTGATATCAGTCGCCTTTTCAGATTTCCGGTGCTCCGGTCTATTCCTCTTCGGAGTCCCCGGAGGGCTTCATTGTGGAATAGACGTTGGTCACGTCCTCGTCGTCCTCCAGCAGTCCGGTAAGCTTGTCGAGAGTGGCCCTCTGCTCGGCGGTCACTTCCTTGAGCTCGGTGTTGGGGATGCGCTCAAAGCCTCCGGAGACGAGCTCATAGCCATTCTCCTCGATATATTTCTGAAGAGCGCCATAGGCGGTGTAGTCACCATAGATCGTAACCTCATTGGACACATTGCCGTCCTTGTCCTCGACTTCCTGCTTGAACACCTCGTCGGCGCCGAGGTCGATCAGCTCAAGCTCCAGCTCATCGGTGTCGATGGGCTTTGCGGAGTCCTCCTTGATGCGGAACACGCACTTGTGGTCGAACATGAAACTCACGCTTCCGCTGGTGCCGAGAGTACCGCCGCACTTGGTGAAGTAGCTGCGCACATTGGCCACGGTGCGGGTGTTGTTGTCGGTGGCGGTCTCCACGAGATAGGCGATGCCGAAGGGGCCGTAGCCCTCGAACACGACCTCCTTGAAGTCACCCACGGACTTGTCGGTGGCCTTCTTGATGGCTCTTTCGATGTTATCCTTAGGCATGTTCTCCGAGCGGGCCTCTGCCAGCAGGGCGCGCAGACGCGGGTTTCCCGTCACTTCGGGACCGCCGTTCTTGACGGCTATGGT
>CAVIVH010000068.1:0-7348 GCA_963646185.1 bacterium
GGGGGCACTTCGGCCTCACGGCCGGCGGGCAGAAGCCCGCTTGTCGCTTCGCTCCGGTTGTCTGGTGCTCTTTTTTTAATTCCCAGCCGACTTTGCCGGCAGCCCCCTGGAGCTTTTTCGTTTTTATTTATTTCCTTTTTTCGATATATTTGCGGCTCACCACTGAGAGAGGATTTTCATGAAGAAGATATTGACTTTTTGGGCAATATTCATGTGCCTGGAAGCCGTAGCCGGGGCGCAGTCTGCCGATTGCACACTGTCCGGAACCGTGACTGACAAGAAAAGCGGCGAGACGCTCGTGGGCGTGTTCGTCTATTTCCCGGAACTGATGTCCGGCATCGCCACCGATGCCGACGGACATTACAGCATAGGCAATCTTCCTCCCAAATCCCTCCAGCTGCAGGTCAGCTACCTGGGCCACAAGACCATAGTGTCGGCGGTGGACCCTTCCGCGACCCCGGTCATGGACTTCCGGATGGAAGAGAACAACGCCATGATCAGCGAGGCGGTCGTGACCGGACTCACCGGACAGACCCTGCTGAAGGATTCCCCTGTGCCCATATCATATATAGGTGAACACAAGCTCCACACCGTGGCCTCGTCCAATGTCATAGACGCCATGAGCCTGCAGCCCGGAGTGTCGCAGATCACCACCGGCGCCGGAATCTCCAAGCCGGTCATCCGCGGACTCGGATTCAACAGGATAGTGGTGGTGAGCGACGGCGTGCGCCAGGAGGGCAACCAGTGGGGCGCCGAGCACGGAATGGAAATCGACGGGGCCGGAGTGGGCTCGGCCGAGATAATCAAGGGTCCCGTGTCGCTCATGTATGGCAGCGACGCGCTGGCTGGAGTGATAATCTTCAATGACAACCTTTCGGCGCCGGCCGGCCATCTGCAGGCCGGAGTGTCTTCCGAATATCAGTCCAACAACGGTCTGGCCGCATATTCCGCAAATTTCGCCGGCAACAGGAACGGCCTGGTGTGGGGCGGCAGATGGTCGGAGAAATATGCGCATGATTATAAAAACGCTTATGACAATTATGTCGTGGGCTCCAGATTCCGCGAACGTGCCGCGGAGGGAATGGCCGGTCTGAACCGTGAATGGGGCTACAGCCGCCTGGTGCTGAAATATTACGAGACCCGGCCTGGAATCGTGGAAGGGGAGCGATCGGACAACTACAGCTATAAGCCTGAGCTGCCATACCAGAATGTCCGTCACTATAAGGCGGTCAGCAACAATTCGATATTCATCGGCGACGGGACTCTCAAGGCGGTATTTGCCTATCAGCAGAACCGCCGTCAGGAGTTTGAGGACGCCCCGGACGAGGCCGCTCTGGATTTTCAGCTGCATACGATCAATTATGACGTAGGCTACAATTACTCTCCCGGCGAGAAGTGGAGAGGCACTTTAGGCGTGAACGGAATGTGGCAGAAGTCTCTCAATCTGGGGGAGGAAACGCTTATACCCGCTTACAAGCTGTTCGACGCAGGCGTTTTCGCCACCGCGACCTATAAGACCGGACGCTGGACGGTGACCGGCGGAGCCAGGGCTGATGTCCGCGACCTGAATTCCTTCGAGCTGGAGGGCAAGTTCGACGCGTTCTCCAGAAGCTTTTCGGCCCTGACCGGAAGCGCCGGCGCGGTCTATGCCATCAGGGAGAACATGAATGTGAGGGTGAATGTGGCCAGGGGCTTCCGCGCCCCGAACCTGGGCGAGCTGGCTTCCAATGGCGTGCACGAGGGTTCGGTGGAATATGAGATCGGCAGCCACGAGCTCAATCCCGAATACAGCCTTCAGGCCGATGCCGGCTGGGATTTCACATCGGACATAGTGTCCGCGCAGGTGTCGCTGTTCGTGAACAGGATTGACAGCTACATATATACAGAGAAGATAGCCGGAGTCCTGACCGATGGCTATGACACCTACCGCTATGTCCAGGGCGACGCCAGGCTGCTCGGCGGCGAGGCTGGGGTGGATTTCCATCCCGTGGAGCCGCTCCATTTCCAGAACAGCTTCTCCTGTGTGGACGCGGTGAGGCTAGATGCTCCAGACGGTGCTGAGTATCTGCCATATACGCCGTCTCCCAAATGGGTTTCGGACCTGCAGTATGACCTGATTAGGGACGGCCGTGTCCTGAACAACACCTATGTGAGCCTCCAGTGCGAGTGCAATCTCAGGCAGAACCATTTCTATGCCTTCGGAGGCACGGAGACCGCCACACCCGCTTATACGCTCGCAAACGTTTCCGCCGGCACCGACATCAGAATCCACGGGCATAAGGCCGCCGAACTGTGCGTAGGCTGCCGCAACCTCTTCGACCAGGCCTATCAGAGCCATCTGAGCCGTCTCAAGTATCTGGATATAAATCCGGAGAACGGCCGCCGCGGCATCTACAACACGGGCCGCAATTTCTTCGTCAAGCTTTCCATAGCCCTCGACTGGGCGATCTGAGCCGCTTCTGCCGGCCCGGAGCTGTGATTTCCGCCGTCTTTTTCCGCTGCAATTCCCGCTGCCTTTGCACGGGCGGTTTCGCCACCTTTTCACCGTTATTTCTGCCGCCTTTGTGCGGCGGTTTTTCGGCGTTTTGTCCATGCGGAAGGCATATCCGCCAATTTTCAAAACGATGTAAAAACGGTATCGGGGGGGGTATATGTGTGTTTAATTAAATGTTTAAAACTATTTTAAGACATAAAATTTATTTGCAGAAATGAATCTAGTTGCTATATTTGGCAAGTGTAAAATGCTTATTACCTTGTCGCTCCCTGCAATGGCAACGGTAGTGGTGAGAGGTACAGTTACCGACCAGGCGGGCGTGCCCGTCATCGGCGGTGGCGTTGTGGAAGTCGGTACAACCAACGGAGTCGTCACTGACGCCGATGGTAAGTACACCATCTCGGTGAAATCCGAGGCTTCCGTACTGCAATTCTCCTGCATCGGTTACAAGACCACTGAGGTCACCGTCGGAGTGCAGTCTGTCATCGATGTCGTCCTCGAAGAGGAAGCTTCTTTCCTCCAGGAAGCCGTGGCCATCGGTTACGGTACCCAGAAGAAGGCCGACATCACATCCTCTGTCCAGAGCGTGAAGTCTGAAGAGTTCAATGCCGGTTCCCTTCTGGATGCTGGACAGCTCATTCAGGGTAAAGTCGCCGGACTGTCAATCAACATCTCTTCCGGAGACCCTACGGAATCATCCGCAATTTCACTGCGCGGTACTTCCTCCCTCCTCGGAACAGCTGACCCGCTCATCCTCGTGGACGGTATCCCCGGATCCCTTTCCACAGTGGCTCCTGAGGACATCGAGAGCATCGACGTGCTGAAGGACGGCTCCGCAACCGCCATCTACGGTACCCGCGGAACCAACGGTGTGATCATCATCACCACCCGCAACGCCCGCCGCGAGATGCCCGCAACCGTTGAGTATAACGGTTATGTTTCCGCATCCACATGGCTCAAGACCCCTGACTTCCTTGACGCGGACGATCTCACCGGGCTCAGGAACGAAGGTCTGACATTCGTGGGAGCAAGAGGCGAATTCCTTGATGCCGACGGCAACAACGCCGAGCAGGCTACCGACTGGCTCAAACTGATCAGCCGCACCGCCATCACCCATAACCACAACCTTTCCATTATGGGCGGCACCAAGCACAACACCTACACTGCCAACATCTCCTACAGGAACAATGAGGGTACCATCAAGAACACCGGACGCAGCCAGATGCGCGCCAGGGCTCTCGTGTCCCAGTATCTGCTTGACGACAAGATCAAGCTTTCCGCAGAAGTGATGGCCGACGAGTCCGAGTCCGACTCCGGAATCAGTGCAGGTTATGTCTATCGTCAGGCCTGCATCCACTCTCCTCTGGAGCCCGCCTATGACGCTGACGGCAACTACACCAAGCGCGACATCTATTTCTACCAGAACCCCGTGAGCATGATCAACGAGGAGCTCGGAAAGTATCGCTCCAGGAATGTCCGCTTCAACGGCATCGTGGAGTATAACCCCATCGAGCAGCTGAACCTCAAGGCTCTCTATGTCCGCAAGGGACAAAGCTCCATCAGCGGCACCTATCAGACCCGTCTTGACGAGTCCACCACAAAGGACGGCAGGAACGGAACCGCCAGCCGCAGAGCTTCCGAATATGTGAGCAACATGCTCGAGCTCAGCGCCAGCTACAACCAGGATTTCGGCAAGCATCATGTGACCGCAGTGGCAGGTTACTCCTATGAGGACCAGGCCAGCGAGAACTTCTATGCCTACAACTACAACTTCCCTTCGGACGCCTACACATGGAACAGCCTCGAAATGGGTGACGCCATCAACCAGGGACAGGCTTCGATGTCTTCCTACAAGTATAGCTCCAAGCTCATCGGTCTCTTTGCCCGTGCCACCTATAACTACGACGACCGTTACCTCGTGATGGTTTCCCTCCGCCGGGACGGTTCCTCCAAGTTCGGTGAGGATCACAAGTGGGGTAACTTCCCCGGAGTGTCCGCCGGATGGCGCCTCAACAACGAGGAGTTCATGAAGAAGTACACATGGCTGAACAACCTCAAGATCCGTGCGGGATTCGGTATCACCGGTATCGACGTGTCCAACCCTTATCAGTCGCTCGCATCCCTCAACTACTCCGGTTCTTATCTCTACAACGGCGAGTGGATCAAGACCCTCAGCGCTGTGCGTAACGCCAATCCCGATCTCCACTGGGAGAAGAAGTATGAGTACAACCTCGGTATCGACTTCTCAGTGCTGAACGAGAGACTGAGCGGAAGCATCGACCTCTATCGCCGCGACACCAAGGACGCTCTCTACAACTACAGCGTGCCTGTGCCTCCTTACCAGTATGGTTCCATCATGGCTAACGCCGCTCACATCATGAACCAGGGTGTCGAGGTCCTCGTGAACGCAACTCCTGTCGCCAAGAAGGATTTCCAGTGGAACACGACTCTCACCGCTTCTTACAACAAGAACGAGCTCGTTTCCCTTTCCAGCGACACCTATCAGTCCGATTCTGACTACTTCTACACCGGCTACATCAGCGAGCCTGTCCAGAAGTACTCCCACATCGTGAAGGTGGGCTGGCCGATCGGTCAGATTTATAACCTTAAGTCCGTCGGTGTTGACGACCAGGGCAGATGGGTCGTGGAGAGAATCGAGAGAGATGCCGATGACAATCCCACCGGAATCTATTACGACCTTGCCGAGAACGCCAGCGAAGCTGACTATCAGGTGCTCGGAAACGGTGTTCCCAAATATAACGTGGGTTGGTCCAACAACTTCACTTATAAGAACTTCGACCTTGCAGTGTCCATGCGCGGAGCTTTCGGTTTCCAGATCCTGAACATGCAGAAGCTCTTCTACGGAACTTCCTATCCCAGCTTCCAGTACAATGTCCTCAAGAGCGCCTATGACCTGCACGACGCAGTCGACGCCACCACGGGAAAGAAGACTGGCAACAAGGTCCGCGTGGCCGATGTCCAGAGAGCTGTCAGCTATTATGTCGAGGACGGCGACTATTGGAAGATTGACAATGTCACTCTCGGCTACACCCTCAATCTCAAGACCAACTTCATCAAGAAGGTGCGCTTCTACGGTACTGTCCACAATCTGGCTACCTTTACCGGTTACACCGGTCTGGATCCTGAAGTCAACAGCATCGGCTACACCGCCGGTTCTGACGAGCGTGACAAGTATCCCACCATACGTTCCTATACTTTCGGAGTTAACGTAACTTTCTAAATTGAGCAATAATATGAAAAACTATATCAAAACGATAGTGGCGCTTGGCGCGGCCTCGTTCATGGTTGCCTCCTGCTTCGATCTGGAGGAGCACGCCTACTCAGAGGTCGTCCAGAAGGACTTCAACCCTACCGACCAGGATGTCGTCGCCCTTCTCGCGAATTCATATTCTGAGTTCGGCGCCTTTATGGACTGGTATGGAATGTTCGACGCCCAGGAAGAGGCAGCGGATGTCGTCATCACTCCCACCAGGCCTAACGGATGGGATGATGGCGGTGTCTATAAGAGAATGCACTGGCACAAGTGGACATCGGACGATCCCGGTTCTCCCGCATCCCTTTACTACTATGCCTTCCAGGGCATCAACGCCGCCAACAAGGTGCTTGACCAGCTCAAGGACGGTTCCCTCCCTGCAGGAGACCTCACCGAGTCCGCAATCGACGAGCTCAAGGCCGTGCGTGCCACATGGTATGCAGTGCTTCTTGACTCGCACGGAAACGTGCCGCTCGTGACCAGCTTCTCCGAGACCGAGTCTCCCAAGCAGAGCACCAGAAGGAGGATCTATGAGTTTGTCACCAAGCAGCTCGAAGAGGTCATCGCACACGGTGTGCTTTCCGATGCGAAGGGTGACTACAGCCGTCTGAACATGTGGGGCGTCAAGATGGCCCTCATGAGAGTTTACCTCAACGCCGAGGTCTATGCCGGAACCAAGGCCTATGACAAGGCGCTGAGGCTTGCCGAGGACATTATCGACAACAGCCCTTATTCGCTGTCTTCCGACTATTCGGCCAATTTCGCATATGATGTGGACGATTCTAATCCCGAAATCATCTTCGCAGTCCCTTATGACGAGGTGTACAACACCGGCGAGCATGTGTTCTCGATGGGTATGAAGTTCTATCCTCCGACCCAGGGCCGCGACCACTTCGGATATGCCAACTCCACATGGGGCGGGAACTGCGCCAACCCTCAGTTCATCAAGGCTTATGACCCTGCCGACAAGAGGTTGCTCAAGACCTGGCTCGTGGGTCCTCAGGACAAGAAGTCCGATCCCAGCGCCATCGCATGGTACTGCCTGAACTATCTGCCTTCCATCTCCGGAACCAATGAGGACGGTACAATCTCCGTCACCAGCGTTGACTTTGGTTGCCGCCAGGTGAAGTATCAGGTGAACTCCGCAGTGCCGAGAATGAACCATTGGGGCAATGACGTGTCCTGGTTCCGTCTGGCAGAGGCCTACTACACCGCAGCGGAGTGCATACTCCGCGGTGAGCGCAGCTCCAAGGATCCTGTGGCCCTCGTGAACGCTGTCCGCGGCAGGTCCGTCGACACTCCGATCACTCTCGCAGAACTCAAATCGACAAAGTCCAGGATGCAGTATGGCAAGGCTTCCTATGGCTCCATCACCACTGCCGACATTCAGAAGTATGGAACTTTCCACAATTGGGACGATGACAACCGCGCAGCAGAGCTTGAGGCATCTCAGGTGACCGTTCCTTCCGGAAAGGACAACGATCCCATCGAGCTTGCCGGAATGTATGACGAGTGGGGCTTCGAGTTTGCTCTCGAGGGACTGCGCCGCCAGCAGATGATCCGCTTCGGCAAATTCGGCA
>CAVIVH010000069.1:0-7264 GCA_963646185.1 bacterium
AGTCGGCAGCGGAATAGTGATTGACGGCAAGGTGGTCTATGGTTATGACGGGTTCGCCGGCGAGCTGGGCCACACCTGCGCGGTGAGGGAAAGCAACCGCCTGTGCGGCTGCGGCAAGACAGGCTGTCTGGAGACCTACTGTTCGGCCACCGGAGTCGCGCGCACGGCCCGAGAATGGCTGGACGCTTCGGACGAGCCGTCGCTGCTGAGGAAGCTTGAGACGGTGTCATCAAAAGATGTCTATGACGCGGCAAAGGCCGGCGACGCGCTTGCTGTCCGCATCTTCGAATATACCGGACGCATGCTCGGGCAGTCGTTCGCCGATTTCATAGCCTTCAGCGCGCCTCAGGCCGTAGTCCTGTTCGGCGGTCTGGCCAAGGCAAAGGAATTCCTTTACGGGCCTATGGTCGAGTCTATGAACAGGAATGTGATGCGGATTTGGAGGAACAGGGTCCGGATCATATTCTCGCAGCTCAGGGAGTCCGACGCCGCCGTGCTCGGGGCATCGGCTCTCGCATGGGAACTGTAAAGAAGACTACCAGCCTTTTCTGACGTTTTCGGCCATTCCGTGAGCGAGCCTTTCGCGCGCCTCGCGGGTGGCCCATGCGACATGGGGCGAGAAGATGATCTTGCCCATGTCCTTCAGATGCATCAGGGGGCTGTCGGCGGGCAGGGGTTCTTTCACATAGACATCCAGAGCCGCGCCCTTGATGAGGCCCTCGTCCAGGGCTCTGGCGAGGTCGGCCTCCACTTCGATTCCGCCCCTGCCGGTGTTGACCAGCACGGCGGTCCGCTTCATCATCCCGAACTGCTCATAGCCGATGAGCCCGGCGGTCTTTTCGTTGTAGGGCGCATGAATCGAGATTATGTCCGAGGTCCGGAGCAGCTCTTCCAGCCCCACGCAGGGGTAGTCCTTGCAGTGGCCCGTGCCCGAAGTCGAGTAATATATCACCTTCATGCCGAAGGCCTGGCCCAGAGAGGCGACTTTCTGGCCTATGGCACCCATTCCCACTATTCCCAGCACCTTGCCCACGCTTTCCTCGAAGGGATTGGACGGGTCGGTGTGAATCTTGCCCTTCGAATAGACTCCGGACTTCACATAGCTGTCATAGTAGAAGGCGTTGCCCAGGAGGTTGAGTATGTGCATGAACGCGCACTGGGCGACCGCGTCGGTGGAATAGGCCGCGACATTTCTCACTACCACGCCCCTGCGGGCGCAAGCGTCCACGTCTATGTTGTTGATTCCCGTGCCGGCCTCGCAGATGAGACGGACTTTCGGGGCATGGTCGAGGAACTCGTCATCGACGCGCACCTTGTTCAGTATCGCCACTTCGCAGTCCGTGCATCTTTCAAAGGACTGTTCTCTGGTGCAGTCCGGGTAGCATATGAATTCGCCCTGTGCGGCGATTTCGTCCATGGGGGTGTCGCCCATAGTGGCGGCGTCGAGAAATACGATTTTCATGTCTGTGCGTGATTAGCTGTCCGAAACGGTTTCCGTCCGGCCTCAAATATAGCAAAATTCCCCGAACCGCGCCTGCGGGAGGACCCTGTCTCAGGCAACTGGTGATTTAGATGCCGCGTCGGCATAATTCACCTTTTTGAGATTATTGCAAAAAAGCGGACCAAGTCCGCAGCTTTAAAGCGCCATGCTAACGAGGTCGCCTGCATCTGGCGGCCTTTTAGCGGGTCCGGCCTCGGCTTAGGTTTTCCAAGAGCAGAGGTCTTGCATGAAGGCTTGACACAACAGATGCTGACCGGAATCCGGCCAGCATCTGTTTTATATAACGCCTGCGGGAACGGCTATATGTCCAGCTTCTTGAGGAACTCGGTGCAGTCCTCGAAGGTGGTGAAGGTGTGGTCCTCGGGCACGAGGGCGGGGATGATGTCCAGCTTGTGCAGCAGATATTTCGGCTGGGGCTGGATTATGGTCATAAGCACGAGCTTTCCCTTGTCCTGCAGGTCCTTGATGGCGGTTTCCATGGCATAGACGCCGCTCTGGTCCATGAACTTGACCCGCCTCATGCGCAGAATCACCACTGCGGACTCCTCAGGCACATCATGCATCACCCGGTTGAATCCGTTGACCGAACCGAAGAATATGGGGCCGTCGAAGCGCTTGATGCACAGCTTGCCCTTGATTTCCTCAGGCAGACCGGCTTCGTCAGCCCAGGGCTTTTCGGAATCGGTGGCTTTTGCCGACTCATAGCCGCCCTCGGCGAGATCGCCCATTCTCTTCATGAAGAGCACGCAGGCGACCACCATGCCTATGCCCACGGCTGTGAGCAGGTCCACGAACACGGTGACGAGGAACACTATTATGAGCACGACAGCGTCTTCGCGGGGAATCTTCCTGAGGTCGCGGAATCCCTTGAAGTCAATTATGCCCCATCCCACGGTGATGAGGATGCCCGCAAGCACTGCCAGCGGCACATATTTCACGAGAGCGCCGAGACCTAGCAGAATAGCGAGCAGAAACAGCGCATGGATCATTCCGGACAGCCGAGTGCGTCCGCCGCTCTTCACGTTCACCACCGTACGCATGGTGGCGCCGGCGCCGGCGATGCCGCAGAACAGACCGGACACGGCGTTGCCTATGCCCTGGCCTATGAGCTCCTGATTGGAGTTGTGCCTGGTCTTGGTTATATTGTCAGCCACCACAGAGGTGAGCAGAGTGTCTATGCTGCCCAGACCGGCGAGCGTGAGGCCGGGAAGGGCGGCGGTCTCAATCAGAGTCCACCAGTCGATGCCGGCGAGCGAGATTCCCTCCTTTGCGAAGAAAGGCATGGGAAGGCCTGCTGGAATGTCTCCGATGGTGAGGCTCTTGTCAAGTCCCATGAACAGCGACACCACCGTCATCACTATGAGGGCCACCAGCGTGGACGGGACCTTGGCGGTGACCTTGGGGAAAAGCCGGATAATCAGGATGGTGGCGACTCCGAGAATGAGTGCGGCCCAGGAAATGCCGTCCTGTATGCGGACGGGGAACTGGACGATCATGTCCACGGTCTGCACCGGGCTCTTGAGGCCTATGAGCGGATAGATCTGCTGCAGGATTATGATCACTCCGATTCCGGACATGAATCCGGAAAGGACCGGATAGGGAATGTAGCGCACATATTTGCCTATCTTGAGCAGGCCGAAGATTATCTGGAACAGTCCGCAGAAGATTCCCGCCATGGACATGGTGAGCAGGACCACAGAGAAGTCGCCGTTGCCCGAGGCCCATGCGCCTGAAATCAGGGACGCGGAGATGACCGTCATCGGACCCGTGGGGCCGGAAATCTGCGAATGTGTGCCGCCGAAAAGCGATGCGAAAAAGCCGAGGAGCGCCGCTCCCACAAGTCCGGCGAGCGCTCCCATGGATGCGGCGCCGGGGTCGTCGATGCCTCCGAAGGCCTGGATACCGAATGCGAGGGCCAGCGGAAGGGCGACTATGCCCGCGGTGATTCCGCCGAAGATGTCGCCTTTGAGATTTTTGGTAGTAAGAACTGCCATGTCTTGAAAATTATACCTTGAAAATTACCGGTGCAAAGGTAATAAAATAAGATTAACCGCTCCGTGTGCGGGCGAGCCGGGCCATAAAAAAGGCGGCGGGCCAGAAGGTCCGCCGCCTCAATATCGGATAAGCTTGGATTAGAAGCTATACTTGACTGTAAACATCATGTTCCAGGTGGACAGAGTGCTGTTGTACTTGGTCCAAGTGGGCTTGGTGAAGGTGTACTTGCCGCCGCTATACTTGAGAATCTGGTCGGAGCTCATGTACTGGAGAGTTCCCCAGTCGCTGTTCAGCATGTTGGCGACGTTGTTGATATCGACGGCGAGCTGGAGGTCGTGAACCTTCTTGCCGCAGTTGATCATGAAGTCCTGAGCGACCTTGACATTGAACCTGCTGACCCAAGGCATTGTCATGGCGCCTCTGGTGGAGTACTCTCCCCTGTGGTTCTTCAGATACTTGTCGCTGGCAAGGAACTCCTTGTAGGCGGCCTTGTTCTCGTCGCTGGAGAAGGTCATTGCGTTAAGCTCGGAGTCTGTGGGGATATAGACCAGGTTGTTGGCGCCGCCGTCACCGGTGACGTTGTTCATCGTGTAGGAATACCTGGTGTAAGAATATCCGCTGATGTAACCGTAGTTGTAACCCTCATAGAAGAGACCCAGGGTGGTGGCAAGGTGCTTGCCCTCTCTGATCCTGTAGCTGACGTTGGCGATGGCGCGGTTAGGCGACACATATGTGCCGTGGCCGAGCTCGGGAGTCTTGGAACCCATGGCGTTGTAGGTCATGGTGTTGTAGGCGGAGCTGATCTGGTCGCCGACACCGTCGGAGAGAGTCTTGCTGTCGCTTCTGGTGTAGGCTGCCATGAGGGAGAGTCCGAAGGGGAAGTCCTTCTGCAGCTGAGCGGTCACAGAGTAGTACCAGCCGTGAAGATTGTTCACATTGTAGATGTAGTAGGGGTTCACGTTCTGGTTCTTGCTGTTCTTGAGACCCTCGGAAACCCATGTGGGACGGGACTGGCTCTCTCCGGGGAGAGTGACGCCGGAACCTTCCACGAGGCCGAGCTTGTCAACATAGACCGAATTGATGTCGTAGTTGTAGATTCCCTCGACGGTACCCTTGATGCCCCAGGGGAGCCTGATGTCGAGAGCGAGGGAAGACTTCCATGTGGTGGGCATCTTCAGGTTCTTGTCCAGAACGGTGGCTCCGGTGGGAGCGTAGAGGTCCTGAGCGGTGAAGGAACCGCCATAGAGGTCCTTGAGGATGTCAGAAGTGTTGGTGTGGAAGCTGGGAGCGCCTGTTGCGGTGCCGCCGACATTGCTGGTGGTCGTGATGTACTGGGCCTGCAGGCAGTTGCTGTTACCGGCCACGGACACAATCCACACGAAAGGAATTCTACCGGTGTAGATACCAGAACCTCCGCGGAGGACGAGGCTTCTGTTGTGAAGGACATCCCAGTTGAAGCCGATGCGGGGCGAGACGTTGACGCTGCTGCCGGGCATGTCGGAGGTCTTGTGACCATAGAGGGTGGTGCCGGGGGTTCCGAGAGCGGTGAACTCCTTGTTCTCATTGTTCTCGAGAGTAGGATAAATCGGGAGCTCGAAGCGGATACCTGCGGTGAGCTTGAACCAGTCGCTGAAGCTTATTTCGTCCTGGAGGTACCAGGAAGCCTGCATATACTTGAAGGAAGGATAGACCTGCTTCAGGTCGTCACGGTTGGAGTGGGTGATGGCGAAAGCGGCGGGAGCGGCGTCGTTCTTGAAGTCCTCCCAGGAGTTATAGACATAGTAGCCGAGACCTCCCTGCATGAAGCCGTTCTTGGTGTTGTTCCACTCGAACTGGGCGCCGGCGATGATGTTGTGCACACCCATTCTCCAGCTCACCTCGTCGGTGCCGATGATGGTGTGGACGTCACGGAGGTTACCATAGGTGAAGGGGTCGGGACCGAAGGAAGTGATGACGGCCCTGGTCTCTCCGCCGAGGTCCTGTCCGGAATAGTCGGCGGTGATGTTCTCGAGGATATCAACTGTAGGGAAGTTTCCGCCCACGAAACTGCGGGGCTCGTTCTGGTGAGACCAGGTGAAGCGGAGCAGGTTGTTCATGCGGCCCTCCATGAAGCGGGAGTTGAGCTCTGCTGCCAGGGACATGAAGTTCTGCTCCTGATAGTAGCGGTTGCTCTCGAAATACTGGGCATATGCGGAAGTTCTTCCGTAGGTGTTCCTGTTGTAGGGGTTAGGAGAAAGAGGGTTCACCGAAGAGGAAGGGGAAGACGAATACTTGTTCATCGTCTGGCTGTAGCGGACGTTGAGCTTGTTGTTGTCGTTGATGTTCCAGTCCACGCGGGCGAGGAGCTTCCAGTCGGGAGTCTTGAGGGAATATCCCTCATAGCGTCCGGGGTTGTAACCGTATTTCTCGGAGAGATAGGACTTGACCTCATCCATGAAGGCCTGAGTGGGACGGAGCACGCCGGTGCTGCCGCCGAAGGCCTCGCTCTCGTTCTGACGGACTCTCTTGGAAGAGCCGGGAGTGTTGTCGAGGGAATACTCGAAGTTGATGAAGAAGAAGAGCTTGTTCTTGATGATGGGGGCGCCCACGGTCACACCTGTGACATTGTCAAGGTAGTTGGTCTTGGTGACCTCGTTGTCGCCGACCTTGTAGCCGGTGATCTCGTCAGCCTTGTAATAGTTGTAGACAGAGGCGTGGAGCTCGTTGGTACCGCTCTTGGTCACTGCGTTGATGGCGCCGCCGGTGAAGCCGGACTGACGGACATCGAAAGGAGTGATATTGATGCTCATCTGCTCAATGGCGTCTATGGAGATAGGGGTTCCGCCGGCAGGCAGGTTGGAGCCGATTCCGAAGGCGTTGTTGAAGGCTGCGCCGTCAACGGTCACATAGGAGGAACGGTAGTTGCCGCCGCCGACTGCGAGACCGTTGGAGGTCACGGATGCCTGGGGAGTGAGCTTTAGCACGTCATTGAGTGTACGTGAAGAAGTGGGGAGAGTCTGCATGGTCTTCTGGCTCACGGCTGTTCCGGCACCGGAACGGTCGATGTTCATGCTGGAAGAAGAACCGTCGGCCACGATGACGGTTGCGTCGAGGCCCATGGACTCAACCTCGAGGTTGGCGTTGATGTTGACCACCTCGGCAAGAGGGGCATAGACTTCAGAATACTCCACCTTCTTGTAGCCGAGCATCTCGACGGAGACGGTGTAGGGACCGCCAGGGGTGATGGAGTTGATTCGGTAAGCACCGTTTGCGTCTGTGACGGTGTAGTAGTTTGATCCGGAAGGTGTGTAGGTAGCGATGACGGCGGCTCCGGCGACGGGGCCCTCGCCATCGGTCACCTTTCCGGCAATCGATGAAGTTGTCACCTGTGACCAGGCGGCAGTCCCGGCAGTCAGTGCGATGACTGCGAGAACGAATTTCTTGAGAACTTTTCTCATCTTATAATAGGTATAGAATAAGTAATTGCTTCTTCAATCCGGCCGCAAAGATAGGTCTATTTCATTAAAATTTTAATACAAAAGCTGAATTTTTTATATGTATTTGTGACAATTAAGTACGGATTTCGGACGGCATCGAAAAAAAACATCCCGCAAATTTGGAAATGTGTCGGTACGCATGTATCTTTGCCCTCGGAATGTGGATAGATTTGATTGCTTGCAACCACGTAAAAAAATGCTAAAAACTGCGCTTTTGGTTTTTTGTGTTGTTACGACGCTCCGCATTCCGCGCGGAGTTTTTTTGTGCCCTTCCGCAGGCACGGGACAATGT
>CAVIVH010000070.1:0-2454 GCA_963646185.1 bacterium
CTCCAGGACCATAGGCTACTTCGCCGGCGCCGTCGGCAAAATGGATTTCACGGCCGCCGTGGACGGGGCTTTCAGCGGATATGTGTGCGATTTCAGGGTGCGCGACCTGTTCTTCAGGGAGAGCCCCGGCGGAGTGTCCGCCACCGTGAACGGCAGGCTCACCGGCCTCCCCTCCTCCCAGGGCATGATTCTGGACGCCAGGATATCCGGCGCCGACTTCACCCTTGACGAAATGGCCGGACTCATAAGAGGATTCGCCCCCGCAGCGGCGCTGGACCTTTCCGGCCTTGCGCCCGGGCAGAGATTCCTGCTGGACGCCACGGCCAAAGGCCCGCTCAACCGCTTGGCCGTCAAGGCCGACGGAAAATCGGACATAGGCACCTTCAAGGCCGACATGGAGCTCAGAAACACCATAGACAGCCAGCGGCCGATAATGATATCCGGCAATCTGGCCACCGAGGGCCTCGACCTGGGAGCGGTGACGGGAAGCAAAGAGCTGGGACCATGCTCGCTTATGGCCAATCTGGCGGCGACCCTTGAAAAGGGAAGCCCGTCCCTGACTCTGGACACCCTAGTCATAGACCGTCTCACCGCCCGCGGATACACCTACCGGGACATCTCCGGCGCCGGACGCTATAAAAACGGCGACTTCGAGGGAAGGGCCGTGAGCAACGACCCCTGCCTCAACTTCCGCGCGGAGGCAAGGCGCTCAAAGGCTACGGCGGCCGGAGACGGGCTTCTGCAGTTCAGCCTGAACCTCGCCAGGGCCGACCTCGAAAAGACCAACTTCAACCTGCACAAAGAAGGCCGCGCATCGGTCAGCATGGACGCCGAAGGCTTCGTCAACGAGCACAGGGACGGCGGGCTCGGCGGCGAACTGCAGATAGGAAACATAATCCTGCAGGACGACCACGGCATACACAAGGCCGGAGATCTCCTGGCCGTGGCCAGAATGGAGCCGGGCAGCAATTCCATAAGCCTGAACTCCTCCTTCCTCGAAGGCCTCTTCTACGGGACCGGCACCCCCGCCGACTTCGCCCGCGACCTGGCCGCAGCAAGCCTGAAGCGGGAACTTCCCGCCATATTCGGGCCGGCCGGCGACGACACCCTGCGCAACACCTATGACCTCAGGCTCAAACTGTTCGACTCCATAGACGTGCTTTCATTCGTCGTGCCCGGGCTCTATGCTGCCGACAGCACGACACTGGCCCTCTCGATGGACCATGACGGCACCGTGGGCGCGGAGATTCTCTCCGGGCGGCTGGCCTACAAGAACAAATATCTGAAGGACGTGCGGATAACCATGGACAACCGCGACAGTCTGCTGTCCGCCACGGTGGAGGCCGGCTCGCTTTCCGTCTCCCCCATCCTCACCAGAGACAACATCTTCAGAGTCACGGCCCATGACGACACGGCCGGGCTGCGCTTCACTTTCGACAACCGCTCCGCGCTGGCCAACAGCGGAGACATCATGCTGGACTGCGGATTCGCCAGAAACGGAGGCGACTCGCTCGAAGTGACAGCCGGAATCAGGCCTTCGGAGCTATGCCTGGACTCAGTGCCGTGGGAGCTGTCCCCCGCCTCGGTGAAACTCGCCGGAGGCAGAGTCAGAGTGGACGGATTCGAGCTCCGGAGCGGAGAGCACTCGCTGAACATAGACGGAGGTTACTCCTCCGCCCTCAAGGACTCTCTCATCCTGAAACTCAGCAACTTCGACATATCGGCGGCCAACCCCCATCTGGGCGGCAAGCTGACCCTCGGAGGCCTGGCCTCCGGAAGCGCGGTGATAAATTCGCCGGTCCGCGACGGGCTGGAAATGCTTATGGACATGAAGGTGGACTCCTCCGTCATCTCCGGCCACGAAGCCGGCACCTTCCTGCTCGGAAGCAAATGGAACCAGGAGCAGAAAGGCTTTGACATATCGCTGAAGAACGTCATGGACGGAAAGAGCAACATAGCCGCAAAGGCCTTCTTCTCGCCATCCGGCAAAAGGCTCGACGGCGCAGTGGGCCTGTCCGACTTTGAGCTGGGCTATGCGAAAGGCCTGTTCAAGGGGCTGTTCAGCGAATTCAGCGGCAAGCTGCGCGGAAGAGTCGGCATATCCGGAAGACTGGACGCCCCGGACATCGAAAGCGAAGAACTCCGGATCGATGATGCCTCCGTGCGCGTGGACTTCACCGGCGTTCCCTACAGCGTCTCCGGCCCCCTGCGCATAGACAACGGCGGAATCCATTTCGACAGCCTCACAGTCCGCGACAGCGACGGGGAAAGCGGTTCCGTCAACGGCGGCCTGCTGTGGAACAGATTCAGGGACATGACCCTGGCCACCGACATTGACTTCTCCAGGATGCGGGTGCTGGACACTCCAGAGACTCCCGGCGCCGCCTTCTACGGCAAGGTCTTCGCCAGCGGAAAGCTCTCGGTCACCGGCCCCCTGAACTCGCTCATGCTGGA
>CAVIVH010000070.1:2475-3078 GCA_963646185.1 bacterium
GCCGTGACCGAGAAGCGCGGCGAGTTCCATATCCCCATGGCTTCAGCCTCGTCCGGAAAGGTCTCCGACCTGCTGGTCTTCACAGAGCCGGAGCCGAAGAAAAAGATAGACACCTATGAAATCCTCATGGGACGGTACACCGCGCCCAAGAAGTCCTCGAGCCTGGGCATACGGCTCAAGGTAGAGGCCAATCCCGCGACCGAAGCCTTCGTGGAGCTCGACAAGGCCTCCGGCAACGTGCTGACAGGCAGAGGCAACGGCGACATAGAGGTGGAGGTGAACCCGCAGAACGGAGGATTCACCCTCAAAGGCGGATACACACTGACCGAAGGAAACTACCATCTGGACGTGATGGGCATAGCCAAGAAAGACTTCAGGATCAGCGATGGCAGTTCCGTCCGGTTCAGCGGCGACATAATGGACAGCGACCTCGACATCAAGGCCGTCTATAGCACGAAGACCTTCGTGGGCACACTGATCAACGACAACTCCTCCACCGCCAGGAGGACGGTCGAATGCGAGATCGACATCTCCGACAAGCTCAGGGCCCCGCGCATAGAGCTGGGCGTCAATGTCCCCAACCTCGACCCGGAGACCCAGATC
>CAVIVH010000070.1:3088-7222 GCA_963646185.1 bacterium
GACGACAAGGTCCAGAAACAGTTCATCAGCCTGCTGGTGTCGGGAAGCTTCCTTCCGAGCGACAACTCGGGCATAGTGAACAACTCCAACACCCTGAACACCACGGTGGCCGAGATAATGGCCTCGCAGCTGAACAACATACTCCAGAAGCTGGACATCCCCGTGGACCTGGGCCTGGACTTCCAGTCCACCACCAGCGGACAGAGCGTGTATGACGTGGCCATAAGCACCCAGCTGTTCAACAACAGGGTGATAGTGAACGGCACCCTGGGCAACAGCATGTACAGCGCCACGACCACCGGAGAGGAGGACCTTGTGGGAGACCTGGACATAGAGGTGAAGATGGACCAGTCCGGTTCGCTGAGGGTGACGCTGTTCTCCCATTCGGCCGACCAGTATTCCAACTTCCTGGACAACAGCCAGCGCAACGGAATAGGTCTCGCCTACCAGAAGGATTTCGACTCGGTGAAGGAGTTCTTCAGGGACATCTTCAGCACCAGAAGGCAAAGGAAGGAACGGGAGGCCGAGCGGCTCAAGTCGCTGATGGACACCGACAGGAAAATAATCGAAATCAAGGAATGAGTTACGGAAAATTATATCTTATCCCCACCCCGCTGGGGGAATATGCCCCGGAGGAAGTGCTCCCCGCTCCCGTGCTTGCGAGAGTCAGGACTCTGAGCCGCTTCGTGGTGGAGGAGACAAGGACGGCGCGCAGGTTTCTGTCCGCGGCCGGTCTGAAAGGGCATATCGACTCGCTGGAATTCAGGGAGCTGAATGAACACACCGGCGCGAAGGACGTGGAGAGCCTCGCGGCCCTTTTCGAGGACGGGACCGACGTGGGACTGCTCTCGGAGGCGGGCCTTCCCGCGGTGGCCGACCCGGGCGCGCTGCTGGTGGCCCTGTGCCACAGGAAAGGTATTGAAGTGGTGCCTCTCACGGGGCCCTCGTCACTGATGATGGCGCTGATGTCGTCGGGGCTCAACGGGCAGTCCTTTGCCTTCAACGGCTATCTCCCCCGGGAGAGCGACGAGAGGAAAAGGGCGCTGAGGGAGCTGGAGTCCAGGTCGGAGAAGCTGAATCAGACCCAGATATTCATAGAGACGCCCTACCGCAACGACTCCATGCTGGCCGACCTGCTGGCCGCCTGCGCTCCGTCCACCATGCTCTGCATGGCCGCGGACATCACCATGGAAGACGCCTTCATCAGGACCGCCTCCGTGGCGCAGTGGAAGAAATCGGTCCCCGTGCTGGGGAAAAGGCCCTGCGTGTTCCTGATTCTGGCCCCGGGGAAGAAAGGTCCCGCGGGAGACAAAGGAAAGAAGAGATGAAGATAGCATACCTCACCCTCGGCTGCAAGCTGAACTATGCCGAGACATCCACATATGAGCGCGGTTTCGCCGCCGCCGGCCTGGAGACCGTCCCGTGGAGCGACAGGGCCGACGTGTATCTGGTGAACACCTGCAGCGTCACCGCCCATTCCGACAACAAGTGCCGGAACATAATCCGCAAGTGCCACAGGGTGTCGCCCGGCGCGGCGATAGTGGTGACCGGATGCTATGCGGAGCTGAAGCGGGACGAAATAGCGGCCATCGAAGGGGTGGCGCTGGTGTTCGGGGCCAAGGAGAAGGCGCGTGTGGTGCCGGAGACCCTGAGGATGCTCGCGGGCGCCGAGGTGCATACGGACACTTCCTACAAGGAACTCAGCGCCGTGCAGGAATACCGCGACATATCTTCCACCATGATGGCGGCATATTCCTCCGGAGAGAGGACACGCTCGTTCCTGAAGGTGCAGGACGGCTGCAACAACTTCTGCGCCTATTGCACCGTGCCCTTCGCCAGGGGCGAAAGCCGCAACATTTCCATAGCCGAGGCTGTGGCCCAGGCGCGGGAGATCGCCGCAACGGGCATCAGGGAAATCGTGCTGACCGGAGTGAACACCGGGGATTTCGGAAAGACCACCGGCGAGAGCTTCCCGGACCTGCTGAAGGCCCTCGACGGGGTGGACGGCATAGAGCGCTACAGGATTTCGTCCATAGAGCCGAATCTGCTGAGCGACGGCATCATAGACTGGATAGCATCCGGCACCAAGTTTCTGCCGCATTTCCATATTCCGCTGCAGACCGGAAGCGACGCCCTGCTGAAGAGCATGGGCAGACGCTATGACACGGCGCTTTTTGCCGAAAGGGTGGAGCATATCCGCTCGGCGATGGAGGCTCCGGACAGGCAGAAGGTGTTTTTCGGCATAGACGTGATAGTGGGGCTGCCGGGCGAGACGGAGGAGCTGTTTGAGCAGACCCGCGTCTTCCTTGAGGAAAGGATAAGGCCCGCGTTCATCCACATTTTCCCTTACTCGCCCCGTCCGGGGACCAGGGCGTTCTCCATGCCCGGGCAGGTCTGCGACAGGACGAAGACGGAGAGGGTTGCAGCGCTGGAGGAGCTGTGCTCGAAGCTGAACGCGGCCTTCACCGGGGAGAACCGCGGGCTGAAGTCGAAGGTCCTGTGGGAGGGGAAGGAGAAGGACGGAATGATGGCCGGATACACGGAGAATTACATCAGGGCCCGCAGGCCATACGAGGCCGGGCTGACAGGCACGATAGAGGAGATTGTGATATGACGGAAAAGGCCAGACTTACATTTCTGGGAACAGGCACTTCGCAGGGCGTCCCCATAATAGGCTGCAGATGTGAGAAATGCATGAGCGCGGACCCTATGGACAAGAGGTTCCGCTCGGCGGCCCTGGTGGAATATATGGGGCTCACGATACTCATCGACGCGGGGCCGGACTTCAGGTCGCAGATGCTGCGCGCGGGGGTCGGGCATCTTGACGCCATATTGCTGACTCACAATCACAAGGACCACACGGGCGGTCTGGACGACGTGCGCGCGCTGAACTATATCGACCGCCGGGTGGTGGAGATTTATTGCGAGCGGATGGTGCTGGACACGCTGAAGGAGGAGTATGACTATGCGTTCTCGGAGGACAAGTATCCGGGGGCTCCGGAGTGGCATGTGCATCTGATCGACGAGCGGCCTTTCATCGTGCGGCCGGACACTCTGGACAAGGAGCTGACATGGGTCAGGGACGTGGGCTACCGCTACAGGATGGCGGACGGGACCCTGGTGCCCACCGGCAATCCGCTCGACGAGGGCGAAAGGGCCGATGACCCGTCTTTTTCGGGCCTATGCCGGGGCAGGGCCGGCGACGGGGTGGAGATAATCCCGATAAGGGGCTACCATGACAAGATGCCGGTGCTCGGCTACCGCTTCGGCAACATAGCCTATATCACCGACATGAGCAGCATCCCGGAGGAGGAGTTCCGCAAGCTGGAGGGGCTGGACCATGTGACTCTGAACACGGTGGGCTACCGCAAGCATCATTCGCATTTTTCGCTGGACGAGGCTCTGGAGGTTGCCGACAGGATCGGGGCGCGCCACACGTGGCTGACCCATCTGAGCCACACTTTCCCTGTCCACCGGGAGTTCTGCCTGGAGCTCGAAAGGCTGTGCGCCGAGCGCCACATCCGCTCCGCCGTCCGCCCCGCCTATGACGGCCTCACGATTGAATAAAAGTTCAAGCAAGGCCCGAAGGGACCGCGACGCAGTCGCGAAGTGCCCCCTGACAGGGGGCTGTCGACAAAGTCGACCGGGGGTTAAGAAGCCGGCGGCACGACTCGGCTGTCCACCAGCCGACGCAAAATCTCAAGAAAATCAGGATTTCCGTCTTCGGCCGGAACCCCGAACGCCATCCTGATGTCCGCCATCGTATAGACCCCGCCCTTCTCCTCATTGATGAAGCGGATCAGCCTGCGCTCCGTCTCCTTCCCCGAGGCGGCCTTCCGGCGGCACACGTCGCAGGTTCCGCACGGGGCCGAGCCGGTCTGGCCGAAATAGGCCAGCAAATAGCGCGAGCGGCAGGTATCCTCCTCCGAGGCATACTCCAGCATAGCCCCAGAACGCTCCTTCCACGTCCGCTCCAGCATGTCGCGGTGCTCCGGATGCAGAGCCACGTCGCCCCTGACATAGCGCGCATGATGCAGATAGAGCACGTCGGTCCGGGCCTTCGGGATATAGACGATCACATGCTCGAGCGACAGCCGGTAGAGCAGCTCCCTGTAGGCCGGAACGCCTATGCCC
>CAVIVH010000071.1:0-2642 GCA_963646185.1 bacterium
GCCACGTCCCGCGCAGAACCCTGCTTCGGCAATGTCTATAAGCTTGTGCAGGTGGGGAACGAACCGGTGCTCAAGCGCTCGGAGGACACCATAAAGCTCATCAACCCGGGCTTCCAGATCACCTACAGAATCACCAAGAACGACCCCGACGCCGGCGAGGTCTATGAGGCCGACGTCACCTGCCTGAGGGACGACGACACCAGCCGCCTCATCGAGAACGGCGAGACCTTCACCATCTATGACGAGCATGACCGCTTCAAGTTCAAGACCTTCGCGGCCGGCACCTATAAATGGCATCCCCTTCAGCACCAGGTCATAAAGGGTGGAGAGGATGTGTCCGGGAAGCATACGCTCATGGAGAAGAAGGCCTATTATGACGACACTCTCGCGCATTTCAGCAAGTCCGAACGCAGGCTCATCAACCCGCACTATTACAAGGTGGACATCTCCGAGGAGCTGAAGGACGAGAAGCTGTCGATAATCGAGAGAATCAACCGCGAGATAGCCGCTCTCAAGCTTGACTGAGTCTCGCACAATTATTGCATGCAAAAGGCCGGTCCGGTCTGCCGGGCCCGAAAAAAGAAGAATATGAACGCAAAGAAAATCCTGTGCATAGCCGCTGCAGTCGCGGCACTGACGGTTCCTTCTATGGCTTATGCCGGAGCGGATGTGGAGACCGCCGTCGCCACCGAAGCCGTCGCCGAAAAGACCTGCGACGTGGTGATTACCGAAATCGGACCCAACAAGGTGAAGGTCGTGAAGGCCCTCAGGACGGTCCTCGACGTGGAGCTCAAGGTCGCGTATGAGATGACCCAGAAGACTCCTTCCACCGTCGCCACCGGCATCGCTCCGGAACTGGCCGCCAAGCTCAAGGCCGAGCTCGAGGCCGCCGGTGCCACGGTCGCCGTCAAGGAGAAGTGAGGCCGGGCCGGAACGGCTCCGAATGGAGCTCCTCCGTCGCGTCCGGGATTAGAGTGAACTTGTTTCAAGACAATTTTTGAGGACGACCATCAGCCGGCTGGCTTTGGCCGTCCTCTTTTTGTGTCTTCTTCCCGCCGCCCGGCTGGTTCTGCTGCTTGAGGGTATCGACAGGGTTGGCGCAGACCCTCCGGAGTGCGATGCTGACGGATTGCGATACTTTGAGGACGGTGAAATGAAGAGGTCGGGCGGGATGAACCCGGCCGGCCTCTGCGATTGAATATTTTTCACAGAACGGTGTGTGTTCTACAAGGTCAGCTCAAGATCGTCAATTGCCCTGACCGCGGACGTTCCGTCATAGTATACCCGGACATATACATTGGCATATGTTGAAAGATCCTGTGAGACCTCAACCCAGGCCCCTTTGCTCATGGATGTGGCACTTGTTATATTAACATCTGTCCAGGTTGTATTGTCAGTAGATACCTGAATCTTCCAATTGGAGGTTGTGGTATTCCCAGATGTTTTACTAATGTAAAATTTAATGCTCTTCGGTGCGGCTACCACATTCTTCGTAGTTATGGATGCTGTGTATTTTCCTCCAGTCGTTCCATACTTTGACCCGCCGTGTGCCGTTATGGCACCGCTCTGGGCTGAGGTCATGCTATTGAAGGTCCAGAAAGTATACGTGCTGGTTTCGGATTCGAAATCAATAGTTTCCGGTGTGGCCGCTCCGCTGAAGTTCTGCACAAGGTGGATGGTGGAGGAGAGGGAAGTGTTGTCCTTGTGGGAGACGGTCACGTCCAGAGTCTTCTCTGCGGTCGTGCTGGTGTTGGCTGCATTCGGATAGACCGTAATGGTCCCCTTGCCGTCATCGGTGACGGTCCAGCCGGTGCCCGAAGCACTTACCGTATATCCTGTAGCCTCGCCGTTGACCGTGACTGCGATGGTCTGAGCTGCTGTTGCTCCGGACTCGCTGGCGTTCCAGGTGAGGGTCTCGCCGCTCTTGGGATTGGTTGCGAGATAGGGATGGGACTCGTCCACTGTCGTTGAAGTATAAAGGAAGTTCACCAGCTTCTTGCCGGTGTAGTAACCGAAAGCATAGCCATATATATCCACGACTCTGCCGTCCACAGAAGACAAGTCGCCATAGATATTCAGGACCGTTCCGTCGGCAAGAGTCACAGCGCGGTCGGAGCTGCTTGCAGTGCCCAGGGCGTGTCCATATTCGATGACGGATGCGGTGGCATAAGCCTCTATCTTGTCCTTGTCATATTCGACAGCTGCGGGATATGTCACCGTTGTGGTGCCGGTCTTGGAAACGGTCGGCTTATCAAATTCGAAAATCTGATTAAACTCCTTTACGGTTCCGTTTATGTCCAGAACATCTCCGACCTTATAGCCGTGGCTGCTGCTCGAGGCATATACCAGAATGGAACCGGTGGCGTCAGAGACGATAATGTTCTGATTGTAAACTGCCATGACGGTGGCCCCTGTAACCGAATAGGTTCCTGCTCCGGTAATCTTGGAGATGGTTACATTTTCCTTAATATTGTCATCCGTCAGGCTGAGCTTGAGGACGGTGGGCTTGGAGCTTTCGAAGACGATGTCTTTGGCCGTGGTGAAAGTCTTGATAATGGTGTGACCCTCCTTTCCTTCGGCAGTCACTGTCTCGATGGTGACGGTAACGGATTTACCCTTGGCGATGGTTACGGGTGCCACAC
>CAVIVH010000071.1:2652-5410 GCA_963646185.1 bacterium
ACACTGAGGAATACATTGTTCTCGCCTTTCTTGCCGATGCTGACAAGTCCGTCTTTGGTGGAAGTGTCGTAAGTGGCGGTTATGGTAGTGGAACCTGACAGAGGGTTGGTCTTGGAATATTTGCCGGTTATGGGATTGACCACTATCCGGCCGGCGATGCTTCCGGCGGATGTCTTGAATTCCAGAGACTTGACAATCTCGCCATAGCATTTGACGGTGCTTTCTGCATCCAGCTCGATTCTCAGGACGCCGGAAAGGCGGGCGAAATACATGTCAACATCATTGCTTGCGGAGCCGCCGGCAACGGTGCAGGTGGCGGGCTTGGCTATAAGGATGTCGGCCTCGGGGTCGAAGGAGTAGCCCTTTGTGGCGTCATATGCCGGAGTCTGGGCTGACGGGACGTCAAGGCCTATCGTAACGGTGGAGACTTCGGTGGTGTTATCTTTATCAACATAAACCTTGCCCGCAGACGATGCCGGATAGAATGAATAGAACGTAACGCTCTCTCCGTCTTCCAATGTGACATCTCCTTCAAAAGCGGCTGTGCTTCCGCTCTCCGCAGTGTTCTTGAATGTAGCATCCGGAGTTAAGTTTTTTTCTGAGGAGGGCAGCGTAAAGATGCCTCCCAGCTCATCGCCCTTGTTCCAGTAGGGCGAATATGAGCCGGCCCCGTCGTAATCGATTCCGGTCTTGGTCTCGGGAGCATCGGCATGAAGAACAAAATGAACGGTCCGGGTCTCCTCCGGAGAAGCGGACTCCTTCTGGCATCCGACTGCCGCGAGAATGGCGGTCGAAGCAAGAATCATGGATTTAAACAAAGCTTTCATGGCGGCCCGATTAATAAGTGTGAGTGTACTCTTCTGTTTCGTTATCCATGAGTCCGGCGGCATCTACGCCTCCCCAGGGAGAGGCACTAAGCACTGCAACAGACTCATCAAGCTGGAAGTCTATGACATCCACGCTCGGCTGTTCATAAAGTGATTTTTTCATAGGATAATGTTTTAGTTTAGTGTTTGTGTAAACGCGGAAAAGCGAGACTCCGGTCATCCGGAATCTCGCATAATCATCTGATTTATAAATACTTGACCTACCCCCCTGTGCGGGACAGGGGCGCGGAAGAACTGCGGGCAACGGAAGATGCATTGCCTGAAAACAGATATCCGCTCCTGAAAGATATAGGGCTTGCCGTGAGCATACGCAAATCTATGCAAATCTTTCCGATTTTCAACCAGAATAGCGGAAGTTTTGCAGGGATGGGCGGTGCATCGTTTTGATATTCGGATTTTTTTGTTACATTTAGCGGTGACCCGGCGCCTGTGCCGCAAACGCGGCGGCAGGACCGGTGGCGGAGAAGATTATTAACTAAACATATTTTGGTATGAAAAAGCTGTTTCCCCTGCTGCTCATGTCAATGACAGTGCTGTTTTTCTCATGCGGGAAAGAACATGTGACGGACGAACCCGATGACGACACCGTTTTCGACCTCCCGGAGGATGACGCCGTGGGCGAAAAGATAGGCAAGACGATATACAGGGTCGGAGATGTCCAAGCCGCTTCCAACGAAAAATCCATTTTCGACAACTTCTCCGCCCGCTTCAGCTCCATGAGTGCGCTTGACGCCAATTCCGACATCTCCGCCGGCGATGCCGTCGTCTTTGACGCGTCCGGGCTGAGCGAAATGCTCGCCGATGCGGCCACATTCAAGACTGTGCAGGATGCCTTTGGCTCCGGTGCGCTGATTCTCATGAACGGGGGGCATGCTTCCGATTTCGCCCGCCTGTGCGACGCTCTGGGCTGCTACAATCCCTATCCCGAAGATGAGGGCAACCAGACGGCCGACGAGGTGCCGCTGTGGGTGCTGGCCGGCAATCTGCCCGGCGCCGAGGGGTTCTATTGCCGTCTCTCCTCGCTGGGAAAGCCGGGAGCTGACGACGAGTTCGAAAACAGCGGCGAAGAAGATCTTGAGACCAAGGCGGAAGAAAGATTCGGCGGAGACGCGGCCGGCGGCGATCCCGCATATTATTCCGAATATGTCCAGGGCCTGTATTGCGACCATCTGATTGCCGAGCTGAAAGAGTCTCTGGAGCCGGTGACCAATTCGCCGGACAGCGAGCTCACCGACCTCATGTCCGCCGTCAAGATCTATCTCCCCACATCCCAGACCGCCAAGACGCCCACAAGCTACAGCGGCAAGAAATGGGTGGAAAAGACCAATAACTATATGATGGAGCTCGATATATGGAACGCCTACAGCGCCGCCGAGAAAAGGCAGTACTACTTCATACACCAGGAGTTTACCGGCGCGTTCCAGAATATGTGCGTGGGCGAGTACAAGAACGCCGCATGGAAGGGCTATGGCTGGTATGGCAAGTTTCTGGAGACTTCCTTCAAGAATGCCAAGGAGCCCGCTTCGGTGATATATCACAAGCTGTCGCCCACCACTTCGACCCAGACTACGACCTACACTTCGTCGGTGTCGTTCAGCATAGGCGGACAGGTGGTGACCGGAGCCGGCGGACTCTCCGGCGGCGTGAACATCAGCAACTCTGCTTCCTACAATGTGGAGGATGTCACCATCTCCAACAAGAGCGTGCCCACGACGCAGGATGCCAAGGCTGCGTGGCTGTTTGATCTGAGAGACGCTTCGGGAACGCACAAGTCTTTCTATCATGCATTTACGAAGATACATCCCAGCAGCCTGTCGGGCCGCGAGACCATGATATGCGGCGCCGACTACATCTTCTCGGTGCCCGCGACC
>CAVIVH010000071.1:5420-7033 GCA_963646185.1 bacterium
GTCTTGAGATGCGGGATTGGCCTGTTTCTGAAAAAACGCAAAGGGAAGTGCCGGAGAAAATGTCTCCGGCACTTTCTTTATGATGGGCGGCTGTCTCCGATTGGAATGGATTTGCTATTTTTGTGCTCTTAACCCGCGCTGTGAAAATGGAGCAGAAAAACTACTTCAGGGACTGTCTGTCCATGGATTCCCGGGCTGTCGCCGACGGAGCCGGAAAAAACATAATACCCGAGCCGGCGAAAAAGTCCATGTTCCGGCTTTTTCTGGAGAAATTCAAAGACCCCATAGTCACCATCCTGGTGGTGGTTCTGTTTCTCTCCCTCGCGATTTCGGTCTATGAGATAATCTTTCTCGGACGCAGCGCATCGTGCCTGATCGAGTCCGCCGGCATAGCCATGGCCATATTGCTTTCCACCGGCATAGCCTTTGTCTTCGAGCTGCGCGCCGAGCGCGAATTCAAGATTCTCAACAAAGTCAAGGACGAGCGCAAGGTCAAGGTGCTCAGGTGGAAAGACTCTGCCAGCATAGGCGCGGGCCGTCCGGAAATATATGAAATCAGAAGGGCCGACGTCGTCGCCGGCGACATAGTCAGTCTCGAGAACGGCGACGAAATCCCGGCCGACGGCTATCTCCTGCGGGCGACCAATCTGAGGGTGGACGAATCGGCCTTCACCGGCGAGCTGTTCACGACCAAGACTTCCGATCCGGACGGGGGCGCGGGCGAGGAGGCCTATCCCAAGAACTTCCTGATCCGCGGCACCACCGTGATCGAGGGCAACGCCGTCTATAAGGTCTCGGCAGTGGGCCCGGACACCGAAGAGGGCAAGGGCGCGCGGATCCTGCAGGAGGAGCAGACGGTGGAGACGCCGCTCAACAGCCAGCTGGGCACTCTTGCCAAATGGATAACCCGGCTGAGCTATGTTTTTGCAGCTCTGATAGTTGTCGGGCGTATGGCCCTGTATTTCCTCTCGGGCCGGGGCTTCGACGCCATAAGCTTCATGGAGACGGCGCTGAGCTCGGTCATGCTGGCCGTGACCCTCGTCGTGGTCGCTGTGCCGGAGGGCCTTCCGATGAGCGTCACCATAAGCCTGGCCCTGAGCATGCGCCGTATGCTCAAGGAAAAGAACCTGGTGCGCAAGCTCCACGCCTGCGAGACCCTCGGTGCGGCCACCGTCATATGCACGGACAAGACCGGCACGCTGACTCAGAACAGGATGAAGGTGGTCAGGCACAGGTTCTATGGCATTGACCTTGACTTCTTTGCGGAGTGCGCATCGGTGAATTCCACCGCCGAGGCGGTGGCTGAGAACGGAGACTTCCGCATAGTGGGAAACCCCACCGAAGGCGCGATTCTGCGCTGGCTGGTCGCGGACGGAGGCAGGGATTACCGCACATGGCGCGAGTCGGTGGCCGTCCTGGGCCAGAAGCCGTTCACGACCGAGACCAAATATATGGAGACTGTGGCCCGGAACGCCGCCGGCCGCACGGCCCGCTACATAAAAGGGGCGCCCGAAGTGGTGCTGGGAATGTGCGAGGCGGTCGCCGGGGGAGTGCCGGAGAACGGGGCGTTGCTTGCCGCGGGGGCGGCCTCGAAGGAGGAAGTGCAGAAGGAA